>NZ_JBHFNQ010000012.1:0-24309 GCF_041929345.1 Floridaenema aerugineum BLCC-F46 | reverse complement strand
CTAAAGGGGACGAGTAAAAGACTACAAGCAGTCCCAAACGCTCTGCGAGCAATGGGATAGAGGGTGTAGTAGTTCACCCAGTTAGGGTAACACCTACAAAATAAGACCTGAGATATTTGTCTATGGTTTTATGAACTATTCTGCCACAAACCAAGCCAATCAAAATCCCAATTAGTAGGCATATCGTTTACTGTAGCTGGGGAAAGTAAAGCAAATTGCTCTCCAGCTGATTGGACTTGGATTTTTACTTGATAAGTGCCAATGCTAGTCAATTGAGTTCTAAGGTGTCAGTATAATTTTTAAGCTTCAGAGATTATAAAGCAAATCCGAAGGCAAATAGCAAATAACCTTTGTAAGTAATGTTCTAGACTGATAAAGCAATCATTTCAGTCAGAAAAGGAAACATGACGATGCGACTCTCTCAAATGTTATTTGTCACCTTGCGGGAAGACCCAGCCGAAGCAGAAATTCCTAGCCATAAATTATTACTCCGCGCAGGTTATATTCGTCGCATCGGTAGCGGGATTTATGCTTATCTTCCCTTAATGTGGCGCGTGTTGCAAAAGGTTTCGCAAATTGTGCGCGAAGAAATGAATGCTACTGGGGCACAAGAATGTTTATTGCCACAATTACAACCTTCGGAATTGTGGAAAGAATCTGGTCGTTGGGATACTTATACTAAAGCTGAAGGTATCATGTTTGCGCTTACCGATCGCCAAAAGCGCGAATTAGGTTTGGGCCCAACTCACGAAGAAGTAATTACTACTGTTGCTAAAGATATGATTCGTTCATATCGTCAATTACCCCTACATTTATACCAAATTCAAACTAAATTCCGCGATGAAATTCGCCCTAGATTTGGTTTAATGCGCGGGAGAGAATTCATCATGAAAGATGGTTATTCTTTCCACGCTGATGAGGAAAGTTTGAAGAAAACTTATCAGGATATGCACAACGCCTATAGCAATATGTTGCGGCGGAGTGGTTTAAGTTTTCGAGCAGTTCAAGCTGATTCTGGGGCAATTGGTGGTTCCGGTTCGCAAGAGTTTATGGTATTAGCAGAAGCTGGAGAAGATGAGGTTTTATACACTGATGATGGCAACTATGCTGCTAACGTAGAAAAGGCTGTTTCTTTACCTGCGGATGCCGAACCTTCTGCTTTTACGAGTTTTGAAAAGAAGGAAACTCCGGGTACTGAAACGATTGAAAAACTCTGTAAATTCCTGAAATGTTCGCCTACTCAAGTAGTAAAAAACGTACTTTACCAAGCTGTTTATGATAACGGTATGACAGTTTTGGTATTAGTAAATATTCGGGGCGATCAAGAAGTTAATGAAGTCAAATTACTGAATGAATTGACTAAATTGGCTGATAAATATGGCGGAAAAACTGTTTTATCGCTGAATGTTCCTGATAGCGAAAGTCAAGAGAAATGGGCGGCGAAAACTTTACCTTTGGGTTATATTGCGCCTGATATTGGGGATGAATATATTGCTGCGAATAAACAGGTAAGTCCGAAGTTTCTGCGCTTAGTTGATAAAACGGTTGTTGAGTTGAAAAACTTTGTGACTGGGGCGAATGAATCTGGTTATCACGTTGTTGGTGGTAACTGGAATTCTGAGTTTAAATTACCAGAATTAGTGGTAGATGTACGGAAAGCTAGACCGGGCGATCGCGCTATGCACAACCCCGAACAAACTCTAAAAAGTGCCAGAGGAATTGAAGTTGGTCACATCTTCCAATTAGGGACAAGATATTCCAAAACAATGGGTGCAACCTATACTAATGAACAAGGGGAAGAAATACCTTTAATTATGGGTTGTTATGGTGTTGGTGTATCGAGATTAGCGCAAGCAGCAGTAGAACAATCTTACGACAAAGATGGGATAATTTGGCCTGTGGCGATCGCACCTTATCACGCAATTATTTCCATCCCCAATGTCGCAGATGCTCAACAAATGGAAGTAGGCGAAAAACTTTACAATCAACTCAATCAAGCGGGAATTGAAACAATTTTAGATGACCGCAACGAACGCGCTGGGGTAAAATTCAAAGATGCTGATTTAATTGGTATTCCTTATCGGATTGTGACTGGGCGATCGCTCAAAGATGGTAAAGTCGAAATCGTTGAACGTGCTACCCATCAATCTCAAGAAATTGCCATTGATGAAGTAGTAACAACTCTGAAACAGTGGATAGCTGAAAAAATTCAGAAATAGTGAAAAATTGAGTGCGATCGGTTGAGTTTCAGTAGTTTAAATGCTTGAATAGTTTGTTGTAAGCGCTTGGGCACTAAAAGGCTAAAGCGTTTACAACGGACAGATTAACTTAAACCCTTTTCAGCTTATGGGATTTCTTACCATATTTCTATCAGCATTGTTGGGTGTACTGGGATCGGTAGGCTTTTTTGTCGATCGCTTTGCTGAAAATGCCATTCGCCAAAGATTTCAAAGAATAGAACAACTACAAGTTCGCATTGATAACGCTCCCAATTATCAATTAATTGGCGGTAAAGTACAAAGAGTAAGAGTTGCTGGAAGAGGACTTTGGTTAACACCAGAAGCTCGCATTGCTGTTCTAGAATTAGATACCGATCCGATAAGTGCAGATATTCAAGCACTTCGGGGAGGAAGAATATCGCCAGCATCTTTACGTCAACCAGCAAAAGCCGCATTTCGATTAGTCTTAACTGAAGAGGATATTAATAATATCTTAAAATCACCCAAGATTTCCCAACAATTACAAAGATTAAGTGCTAACTTTTTAGGGAATACGGGTGGTCAACAAATAGAAGCTTATGAAATTATTAATCCTCGAATTGAATTTTTGCCGGAAAATCGCTTGAGATTTCAAGTAGAATTACAGCAAAAAGAAGGAACTGGAACTCAGCAAACTAACTCAGAACAAAAGTTAGCAATAATTGCCGAATCAGGATTAAGAATAATTAATGGACATCAGTTGGAATTAATTTCCCCAGCAGTTTCAATTAATGAAAATACGATTCCTGAATTTCTGATAGGTGCTTTAGCGCAAAATTTTATTGATGAGTTAGATTTGAAAAAATTACAAAAATCGGGAATTATTGCTAGGATATTAGATTTTCAAGTGAATCAAGAGAATTTGGAAATAGCTGCTTTTGTGCAAGTAGAACCACAAGCACAACCACAAGTACAACCAAAGGAGTGAAGTAAATTTATGCAACAGCGCCAAACAATTCGTCAGGTTTCTCTAGGCGCAAAGGGAGCGATCGCAATTCTACTTTTAGCTATTAGTAGCGGGGCGGTTTTGACTAGTTGTAATCCTAACAGGGACGAAACCACCGTTCCGACAACTCAACCTACCACACCTGTCATAACGCCAAAACCAAACACACAAAACGCAATAATAAAAGCACAAACAAAAGGACAAATCTACTTATTAGAAGATAAAAACGGGAAAATTCAGCTAGTAGCTCGTCCTGTTACTATTGAGCAAAAAGCCACAAACCAAGCTGCTATTTTAGAACAAAGCTTTAAAAGTTTGTTAGCGCAATCAAAAAGTACTACTGCGACTAATCAACCCACCTCCGCAATTCCCCAAGGAACCAAACTGCGAAGCATCAAAGTAAACAAAGATGCAATTACCGTTGATTTATCTCCAGAATTTACTACGGGTGGAGGTTCTGCTTCCATGACTGGGCGCTTAGGACAGGTGATTTACACTGCCACTAGTTTAAACCCCAAAGCCAAAGTATTCCTGTCCGTGAATGGAAAACCTTTAGAAACTTTGGGTGGAGAAGGTTTAGAAATAACTCAGCCCATAACCAGAGAAATTTTTCAGAAAGACTTTCCCCTATAGCCAGTTGACACTGCCCAGAGCAGTGAAAAACTTAAAGATAACAAGGAAACAGTGGAGAATTTCCGATGATTGAATTAGCAATCTCAGAGCAAAAATTCTCCAGTTCCTCATTCCTTGCTTGCCAAGCTAAAGTCGCGGAAATGACGAGCTTGTTGTTCGATTCGAGTAGCCAAGCGATCGCATACTAAATTACACAACTCAAAAATTAACTCATCTTCCACCTTGTAATAAGCGGAAGTTCCTTCAGTGCGACGGCTCAAAATGCCTGCTTGTAGCATCACTTTGAGATGTTTAGAAACATTAGCCTGACTAGTTTGGGTTGCTTCCACCAACTCTTGGACACACTTTTCGCCGTCGCGAAGTAAATTTAAGAGTCGCAGACGCATTGGCTCGCTCAAAATGCTGAAATATTCAGCTACTTGTTGCACAACTTCTTGTGATACAGGTTGCGCTTGTTTCATTGAACTACTTTGGAGGGACTGATCCCCAGATTTTACCAGTTCTTTTTTCGATCGCAATAGATTGACTCTAGTCTCGCTGAAAATTGGCACTTTTCACCCATCAGGATTAATCCGAATTAGTGGTTGACCATATTCTACAGGTTCTCCGTTTTCTACCAAAATTTGCATCACCTGCCCGGAAACTTCCGCTTCAATCTCATTCATTAACTTCATTGCTTCAATGATACAGACTGTTTGCCCAGTGCGAATGCGATCGCCCACTTCCACAAAAGCGGCTTCCCCTGGAGCCGGAGAGCGATAGAACGTTCCCACCATCGGTGAATTTACTGTCACCCATTTAGCATCCACTGGTACAGAAGCGGCTGGTGAGGCTGGCGTGGCTGAAACAGACTCACTCACCCCACCATTTGGCATTTCTTTGCTTGGACTTGGCACCCCTGAAGTGACGGCTGGCATCATCTGCGGGGATGCTAGCACCTGATTACTCGGCCCAGACACCTGAGAAACACTGATACCGATGCTTTTCCGCATCGTTAGTTCAAAATCAGCACTCTTGAGTGTCAACTCCGCAATATCGGTTTGACTAAAAACTGTCAATAGCTCACGGAGTTCATTAAAATCCAATTCCACAGTTTATTTAGCCCCGTTAAGTTTGTTTTGGGTAAATCAATTCGGATTTTGGATTAACTAAAAATCCAAACTCCCAAACTAAATTATTCTCGACCTAAGTAAGTATCGTTACGGGTGTCAATTTTAATCCGTTCCCCTATCGAGATAAACAGAGGAACCATGATTTGAGCACCAGTTTCGACGATCGCAGGTTTAGAACCGCCAGTAGCTGTATCTCCCTTGACACCCGGATCGGTTTGTGTTACTTCCAACACAACTGAATTGGGTAATTCTACGTCTATAACCTGACTTTTATCTTGATTATTCCACCGAATGACGTTCACTTCCATACCTTCTTTGAGGTATTTGACGCGATCGCCAATTTGCTCAGCTGAAAGCCGACCCTCTTCATAAGTCTCCATATCCATAAAAACGTATTCATTGCCGTCTTTATAGGTATGCTGCATCGTACTCTTTTCCAAAATAGCTTGGGGTACTGTTTCCCCAGCCCGGAAAGTCCGTTCTACAACGTTACCATTCTGGGCATTTTTCAGCTTTGTCCTCACAAAAGCTGAACCTTTTCCCGGCTTAACGTGAAGGAATTCCACAACCTTCCATACGCTTCCATCTAATACAATTGATACACCGGGTCGAAAGTCGTTACTCGAAATCATGAACCTTTTTTCCTGGGCAGAACAATCGGGACTATTAATTGTACCTCTCTTGGGGGACGGGTGATTAGGGGACTGGGGACTAGGAGAGTTTTGAGTTTTGAGTTTTGAGTTTTGAGTTAAAGAGTTTTTTTGCCCCTCTGCCCCTCTGCCCCTCTGCACCTCTGCTCCCCCATTGTGGGAAAATCTAAAATTGTGACGATATCAGAAATCTAATTATGTCTGGTTTGAGTCTTCGGGTCTTGAATGTGCTGAAACGCTGGCTAAAAACTGGCATCTTGGCGTTACTGTTAGTCACCCTGTCCATTGGTCTTTGTGCTGCTGGTGTGCGGGAGAGTCGCTTACCACAGGGGAATGCGATTACTGATGGTAAAGCGCTGTTGCGGTATTCTTTGCCGATCGATAACAAGCAAGTTAGAGAACTGCAAAAGAGTTTGGAAGATATTCCCCAACAGTTGCGGGGTAAGCGCTGGAGTGTGATTAATGGTGATGTCAAGAAGGCTGCTAGTATTGTTGGCGATCGTCAATCTGATTTATTAGCTAGTATCCCAGATGACCAAAAACCCCAAGCCCAAGTTTTGATTAATCAAATTAGTGAAAGTCTCGTTCCTCTCAAAGCTGCCGCTGAAGCTAAAAATCGGCCTGAATTGTTGGATCAAACTTCCAGTATCCTCAATTTGGTAGGGGAATTAGAAGAGTACATGGTAAAAAAATTCCCTTTTGAAGTACCTGCTGAATACAGCAATTTACCTCAACTCAAAGGTCGTGCTACCGTCAAAATGACCACAGAAAAAGGCGATCTTACCCTCGTACTTGATGGCTATAGCGCCCCTGTCACCGCTGGGAATTTTGTCGATTTGGTACAACGTGGTTTTTATAACGGTTTACCTTTTACCCGCGCTGAAGAATCCTACGTCCTCCAAACTGGAGATCCACCGGGCAAAGAACAAGGTTTTATTGACCCAAATACCAAAAAATATCGGGCTATTCCCCTAGAAATTTTGGTCAGAGGCGATGACGCGCCCCTTTATGGCATTACCCTAGAAGATGCTGGACGTTATCGCGACCAACCTGTACTACCTTTCTCAGCTTATGGTGCTGTAGCAATGGCTAGACCAGAATCAGAAGTTAATGGCGGTTCTTCTCAGTTTTTCTTCTTCTTGTTTGAACCAGAATTAACACCTGCTGGTCTAAATTTGTTGGATGGTCGTTACACCATTTTTGGTTTTCTCACTGAAGGGAAAGATGTTTTGCAAAAGCTGAAACAAGGTGACAAAATTGAATCTGCGAAAGTGATTAAAGGTGCAGAAAATTTAGTTCAACCTTAGAAAAGCTCCTCCGACTAAAGTCGGGGCTATACAAACAAAGTCCGCATACGCGGACTTAATAACCTGCTTGCGGCAGGTTTGGTTTGTGTAGTAGCGATTAAAATCGCTAAAATCTTTTTAAGCTTTTTTCCCAATAATCATCGAAGTTGCTATGAGCAATCTTTCCTTAGCCATAAAATCGTTGTTCGTAGTCTTTGCCTTTCTTGCCATTTTAATTGCGTTACCAGCCGTTTTGTTTGGCGTAATCCAAAAATGGCAAGTTATTTTTTTATTGCTGGGTTATTTGCTGTTTTTTTCGGGGAATGTTTGGCGGGTTTGGCGTTATGGTAAGTTAAGTAAGACTAATGAAGATGCTCAATTTAAAGATTTTTCGGGTTTGGTAATTTTAGCGGGACAATTTATTGCTATCCTAATTATCTATTGGTGGGCAATTTATGATTTTTCCCGGTTGGCAAAAACTGAAACTGTTTGGCAGGTGGTTGGGATGATTATTTTAGTGTCAGCGATCGCAATTAATCAATTGGCAATTCGCACGCTGAAGGGTTTGTTCGATTGCATCACTATTAAACCAAATCATCATTTAGTCACTACAGGTATTTATAGTCAAGTACGACATCCCGTATATCTCAGCTATGTTTTATTCCTAGTTGGATATTGCACGATTCTACAAAGCTTTGTTAGCCTAGTAATAAGTGTAGTTAGTTGTACAATTTGGGTGAAAAATAGAATTAATATAGAAGAAAAAATGCTGATTGAGAAGTTTGGCGATCGCTATCAAGCATACCAACACAAAACTAAAAAAATCATTCCTTTTATCTACTGAAAAAAACAGGTGCTTAAATTATGGCAATTTTAGAATATTTACTGGTAATATCTCTGGCGGGAATGACTGGTTTTGTTTTATTTAGGGCAGCCGAATCTAAGAGTAAACAACAAAAATTAACTAATGCTTTTTATCGGTTATTGGAAGATAGAGATAGTTGTGTTTCGTTGATTCAATTATCAGCAACCGCTAGGGTTGAACCCCAGTTAGCGAAACAATATTTAGATGAACAAGTGAAAATATTTGGGGCGTTTCCCGAAGTAGATAATGACGGAAATACTTATTATCGATTCCCCAAAATGTAGTCATGTCTGAGTCAAAGTTGGAACAAAAAGTTAAAGAGATTGGCGAACAAGGTTTACTGCAAAAGTTACACCGTTTTTGTCCTCCTGATATAATTGGCGACGATGCAGCAGTGATTCAAACTTTGCCAGAACAATCTTTAATAGTAACAACTGATGTGTTAGTTGAAGGGGTGCATTTTAGCGATCGCACTACCTCCCCAGAAGACGCAGGTTGGCGTGCTGCTGCTGCTAATTTATCAGATTTGGCGGCGATGGGTGCTACACCTTTGGGAATAACTGTAGGTTTAGCAGTTAATGGCGATACTCCGGTTAGTTGGGTGGAAAAACTTTATCAGGGAATGAACCATTGTTTGCAAATTTATCATACTCCGATTGTCGGGGGTGATGTGGTGCGATCGCCAATTAACACCATTTCAATTACTGCTTTTGGGCAAGCTAATCCTAATTGTATTCTTCGTCGGGGAAATGCTCAACCGGGATATGCAATTGTAGTTACAGGAATTCACGGAGCCTCAAAAGCTGGGTTAGAATTATTACTAAATCCAGAAATCGGAAAAACCCTCAGCGATACCGAAAAAAATACTTTAATTAAAGCTCATCAACGCCCCAAACCAAGATTTGATATATTACCAATACTTTCGGAAATATTATCATCCCAATCCCCAATCCCGATCGCCGGAATGGATAGCAGCGACGGATTAGCAGACGCAATTTTACAAATTTGTAATTTTAGTAAAGTGGGGGCAAAAATTGAGCGATCGCAACTTCCCACACCACCAGCTTTTCTCAATTGGTTATCGCTACAACAAAGTATAGAATGGGTATTGTATGGCGGAGAAGACTTTGAATTAGTCTTGTGTCTTCCCCCAGAAATTGCCGAAAGTTTAGTTGAAAAATTAGGCGAAGAAAGCGCGATTATTGGCAAAATTACCAAAGAAAAAACTGTGCAATTAATTGATAGTACAGGCAATTATCCTGATGAAAATTTGAGCCTCACTCAAGGATTTCAACACTTTTAAGTATGTAGATCTAAATAAAGTAAAACAAGGGCGGGCAAGATGCCCACCCCCCAAGTTTTTCAGCTTTCTTGTGGGGTGGGCATCTTGCCCGCCCCATTGATAGATAACTATTTTCACTTTATTTATTTGCACCTACTTAGATAGATCTTAAATAGATCCCCGACTTCTTCAAGAAGTCGGGGATCTATTTTGCATTAATCTTTCTTGTACTGACTGTCTCTTAATGGAACATACTGCTAACAGAACTATCTTCGTGAATCCGCCAGATAGTTTCACCTAAAACATCAGCTACAGATAAAACTGTCAACCCTGGAAAGCGGAGTTCTTCAGTAATTGGCATAGTATTAGTGACAATTACTTCTTCAAAAACGCCAGAAGATAACCTTTCAACTGCTGGGGGTGAAAATACCGCATGGGTAGCGCAAGCATAAACTTGACTTGCCCCTTCTTTACGCAGCAGACGCGCACCTTCTGTAATAGTGCCACCCGTATCAATCATGTCATCTACTAACACCGCTGTTTTACCAGCGACATCGCCAATGACGTTCATAACTTCCGCTACGTTGTGAGCTTGACGGCGCTTGTCGATGATTGCCAAGGGAGCATCATTGAGCTTTTTCGCAAATGCTCTGGCTCTAGCGACACCGCCCACATCTGGGGAAACTACGACAATATCAGACAGTTGCTTAGCCAGGAGATAGTCTAAGATGACTGGCGAACCGTAGACATGATCTAAAGGAATATCAAAATAACCTTGAATTTGTCCTGAGTGCAAATCCATTGCTAGAACGCGATTAGCCCCAGCTTCGGTAATTAGGTTAGCAACTAACTTAGCAGTAATTGACTCGCGCCCTGCGGTTTTGCGATCGGCACGGGCATAGCCATAATAAGGAATCACTGCTGTAACTTGCCTAGCGGAAGCCCGACGGCAAGCATCAATCATAATCAGTAATTCCATCAGGTGATCGTTTACCGGGCGGCAAGTTGGCTGAATCAGATAAACATCACAGCCCCGGATTGATTCCTGAATTTGAATATAAATTTCTCCATCAGCGAAATGCTTATAGAGCATTGGGCCTAAGTCCATTCCCAGGTAGCGAGCTACTTCCTGGGCTAGGGGAATATTAGCGGAGCCAGAAAACAATCTCAAGCGGTTGTTAGGAGAGATTGATGGTGATGTTGGCTGAAGAGTCAAAGTGGCAGAACGAATCACAGCAGACCCTCGAAGCATTGTTTAATGATATATTATCATTTTTGTCTGTCCAAAATCTGCTAAATTTTTCTAAATTTGTGTTCATAAAACTATTGCTTAAGTGAAATAGTCTAAGTAATTTAACCCACTTATTGACCTCTTACTTTAGGGAGTGTCATTAAATTACGGGCGATCGCATACTCTAGTTAATGAGTTGTTGAGATAACTTGTAGATAACACTGAGAAATTTAACAGACAACCGGATTATTTATGTAAAGATTAAGTAAAAGATGATATTTTATCTTCACGATTACTTTACATTACTTAGCCTACTCGACGATCGTCTATGACACAATGAAACCTTTCAAGTTAAGCTAGAATGCTTCCAGCAAAAACGTTTCGTCATTACCTTTGCCTGCTTAATTAACTGCAATGCAACCACCGCTTCCCAATGGAACAATTCTGCAAAACCGCTACTGCTTACTCAATATTTTGGGTCAGGGGGGGTTTGGACGAACTTATCTTGCCGAAGATCGAGGGCGTTTTCAGGAAAAATGCGCTTTGAAAGAATTTATTCCCCAACACCCAGGTAGTGAAATTTTACAAAAGTCTAAAGAACTTTTTCAACGGGAAGCTAGCATACTTTATCAAATTAAGCATCCGCAAATTCCCCAGTTTCGCGCCGCCTTTTCCCAAAATCAACGTTTATTTTTGGTACAGGACTATGTGGAAGGAAAAACTTATCGGGAGTTACTTGCACAACGGAAGTCGAAAAACGAAAGGTTTACCGAAGCAGAGGTTTTGCGGTTGTTGCAGCAATTACTGCCAGTGTTAGATTACATTCATAGTCAAGGAATTGTTCACCGAGATATTTCGCCGGATAATGTTATTTTACGAGAACGCGAACGCACTCCAGTATTAATCGACTTTGGTGTAGTTAAAGATATCGCTTCTAAAGTGCAATATCCTGATTTAACTTTGTCAGCAACTACAGTGGGAAAAATGGGTTATGCACCTTCGGAACAAATTCAAACCGGAAGGGCTTATCCTAACAGCGATCTTTATTCTTTGGCGGTAATGTCAATTGTGTTACTCACAGGGCAGGAACCGCAAGTATTATTTAATGAAAATACGCTGTCTTGGAATTGGCAAAAGTGGATACCTCCGGTTAATCCGCTGTTGGCGCAAGTGTTGAATCGAATGTTAAGCTATCGACCGGGCGATCGCTACCCCGATGCCCGTGCAGTTATTCGCGCTTTAGCATCACCTCCTACTTTAACTACTCCAGCCAATTCATCAACCAAAAAATCTCCTTCTCTACCACCAAAACCTACTAACATTCGCGATCTTTCCGAATTTAAAACAGTAGCAGTTGCCCGGAAATTGGAACCAAATTCTTCTGTAAGTAAACCCGCCCCAGTGATTATTCCCGCCCAAAAATCTGTTTGGGATAATCCTTTTGTGGTGTTTTTGGTGGGGCTAGTTTTGGCTTTATTTGCTGGAGTAGGCTCTTGGTTTTTAGTCAGTTACTTTTTGAATGAAGGGTTTTTGTTCCGCAATATCCAATTACCCACAATTAGTAATGAATCTTCAACGGCAACACCTACACCTTTAGCAATTCCTAGCGAGGTGTTTCCTGATGCTACACCCACAGCAAAAGCTGAAGAAACTCCTACTCCCGATCCTAAACCTGTAACTTCTAGTAAACGCCTTAACCTAATTCCCGGAGAAACTTTAATTGCTGAAAATAAGTTAAAGTCTAATGCCACAATTAATTATATTATTGCCGGAGTAAAAGGACAAAAATTAAGTGCTTTGTTAACTAAAGAAGGAGTATTAATGACAGTTTTCGCACCTAATGGAGAAACGGTAGATAATCAGTCGAGAAGAGTTACTCGTTGGTCAGGAACACTGCCTGATAATGGTGATTATACAATTGAGTTAGGTGCAGTTAAAGGTGTGTCAGAAAGCGGCTATAAACTGGAGTTATTTTTAACTAATCCAGAACCTACTCCTACACCAAGTTCGCTGGAAACTCCTACTCCTGGGCCCACACCTATTCCTACAGAAAGTCCGGGGGCAAATATTTTAATTGACGCAGAAGTAATTAACTTTCCTGAAGGAGGAATCGGTACACAAATTTTATCAGAACGCACCAATACCGAAAGAATTAAACGTTATTTGCTAAACTTACAACCAGGTCAAGTGGTAAGTGCCAGAATTCTCAGTGGTAATGCAACTTTGGATATTCGGTATCCCAACGGGGAGTTAGTCGAAAATGCCACAGGGTTGGGAGAATGGGAATCAAAGATCGATCGACCAGGAGAATATAAAATTGATATCAAAGCAAATCAAGAAAGCGTATTTTCCTTAGATATTACAGTTAGATAGTAGAGTTATTCGTCATTCGTCATTTGTGTAAAAATAGAATAAAAACCGACTATTAATTGACCAACGACAAACTACCAACTACCCATTAACGATGAAAAGTTTACTGATTTCTGGTACAGATACAAACGCCGGAAAAACTGTTTTAACAACAGCGTTATTTGCTTATTTGCAAAAATATTATCCGAGTCAGAAAGTAGGAATTTTTAAACCTCTGCAAACGGGAGAAGGAGATAAGGAACTTTACAGCGAATTATTTTCCCTCAATCAATCTGAAATTACGCCATTGCATTTTTGGGCACCCTTAGCCCCACCAATAGCTGCCGAAAAAGAAGGTAAAACCGTTGATTTAAAAATTGTTTGGCAAGCTTTTACTACTTTACAACAACAGCGAGATTTGCTTTTAGTAGAAGCTTTAGGCGGCTTAGGTTCACCGATAACTTATGAATTAACGGTAGCAGATTTGGCGAGAGATTGGGCATTACCAACGGTTTTAGTAGTGCCTGTAAAATTGGGTTGTATTGCTCAAGTTGTGGCAAATGTGGCTTTAGCGCAACAGTCAAAAGTTAAGCTGAAAGGGATTGTTTTAAATTGTGTGCAACCTATTTCGGAGGAAGAAATTACCGAATTAGCGCCAATTGATTTAATTCAATCTTTGACAAATGTTCCGGTTTTGGGAATTATGCCATATTTAGCAGATGCTCAAGATTTGGAGAAGTTGGCGCAAGTGGCAGGGAATTTAGATTTAGGGAGTCTAATTATCTGTTAGTTTGTTGTGATGAGTTTAGTCATTTAAAACGACTGAAGTCGTCACAACGAACTAGCTTTAGTTGTGATGAGTTTAGTCATTTAAAACGACTGAAGTCGTCACAACGAACCAGGTTTATGTCAGAAAATGTGTCTTTAGGTGGATCGCCATTGCTGTGGCTGTAATTTACCTTATAAGAGGTGATTTAAAAATTTAGTTTATGGATAAGATATTAGAACGATCGCGCCAACTCAAACAAAATTTAGTAGAATTTGTCCTAGAATCTGAAGGAGACTTGGCAGTAGCTTTAGAATCTTACGTTGCAGCTAGTTCCCATGCAGACAATAAACTTTATGGTTCGGCTTACGAAAGAAAGTTATTAATTGATAGTTTCTTGACAGAGGGAAAAGTTAAAGGGCAAACTCCGATTGATTTGTTTTTGGCAAATCAGCCGGAATTGTCAGAGAGCGATCGCAATTTAGTTAAAAAATGGCAAAATAGCTTTCTCGGCTTGTTTGCTGTGCAAAAAATTTTACCAGATGGCTTTGAATTAATGAACTGGTTATCAGCTAAACATTATACTGTTAAGCCAAATGATAGCCGTGCATTAGCAGAAATGGCTAATTTTAAAAATGGAGAAATTTTACTCACCAGAATTTCTCCGGTTACTGATGATTATTGGATGTTTTCTGGCCCTTGTTTACCAATGGGTAATTTAGGAAAACCCAAATTAGCAGTCGCTATTGGGAATTTTAAAGACCTACATAAAAAACATCTTTACAATGATGCCCCAGAGTTATTAGAAGCAGCTTGGCGATCGGTAGAACAATATCACCAAGATTTTCTAGATTTCTTTGGTAGTGATGAAGTGACAATGGCTGGGTATCAGCTAAACAAAAAGTTTACCGAGTTTCAAGAAGTTATCACTAAAAAAAGATTGGCAGCAATCGGGGTAGATGATTCTAAGTCGCTGAAAGAAATGGCAGAAGAAGCTGGAGTTTCCCAGGAAGAAATTGCCGAAGCAGCAAAAGAATTAGGCGCAAATTCTCAGGAAGTTACCCAGCTTTTCCAAAACAATGGTAAACCGAAAATGATGCTGCCCAAAGTTGAATTACCGGACAATATCAAAAAAGCTGAAGAAGTAACAGTTATTGCCCATCCTCGCTGGGGACAGGTAATTTTGCCAAATTACACAAAGTTTAAATCATTATTGGTGACTGAAGATTGGCAGAATATTCCTAATGGCGACAAGTTAATTCGTAAATATTTGGTAAATCCAGAAGTGAATGTTTTTATCTGGAATCGTTTAGCGAAAGAGTATCCCACAGAGTTAGAAAAGTTGTTACAGAAATACTTAAATCTGACTAATTTTAAGTTAGAAAAAGATTTAAATCCTGTACTTCAAGCCTATAAAAAGCCCTTAGAACCAGATCTCCCGGAAATTGCCAGCGTTCCAATACATTTGCATAATTTGTTTTTAGAAGCGATCGCTGAAGTAGACAAATCCAAGTCTAAATCTAAATCACCAAAGCAGAAAACTAAGGGTTTTGGTAAATAAAACTTGTTTGGGCGATTGTCTTGACGCAAATCTTTCAGGAATATGAGCGTAATTTTTATATTAAAATTTTATGTATAAAATTTAATATTTGTGAAGATGATATGGCTGTTAGCATTTTAAATGCTAGTCTGTGTAAGGATAGCATTTAAAACAAAGTTTTTACCTCACTAAAATTAGCTTGATAAAAACTTTATAAATGGTGCTTGAGCCATGAATAAGTTTAAAAATAAAGTAAAAAAAATTGGGCTACAAGGAAAACTATTTAGTGCTTTTCTATTAATGGCTTTCCTAGTATTTATAGTAGGTTGGGTGGGACAAGATGGCAGCTTTCAACTCACTGGATATCTATCTGAAATTAGTGAAGTGAGAGTGCCAAGTATTGTGGGATTACAAATGATGGATCGGGGGTTAAGTGCTGTACAAGCAGGAGAGTTAGCATTACTAAATCCCTTATTAACTGAGAAGAATAGACAAGATAAACTGAATCAAATCCAACAAGCAAAAAAACTAATTGAGGCAGGCTATAAAAAATACGATCCCTTGCCCCGTACTGCCAATGAAGATAAACTTTGGCAGAGTTTTCGCGTGAAATGGGACAGATGGCAACAAGAGGATAAAGAATTGTTGCGATTGGAAGAACAATTGCGGCAGATGGGCTTCCGCAATCCCTATTCGGTGCAAATAGATCTTTACAGGAAAGGCCAAGTAAATTCACCACTAATGGCTAAAGCGGTGGCAGCTAGGATGCTGTTAGAAAAAATGAATACAAGAGCAGTTACTATTAATAAACCATTGTTTATTGCCACACAAGAAGCACTGCAAAAAGTGATTAAAGAGAATGAAGCGATTGCAGAGACGCAAAAACAAGCAGCAGATCAGAGTGTGGCACAAACTCAGTTTTGGGTATTATTAGGTATGTTTGGGGGTTCAGCGATCGCAATTGTTCTCGGAGTAGTTTTAAGTGTGGCGATTGCCAAACCCCTCGACAGAGTAATTCGGGGCATTGTGAACACACTTGTTAGTTCTTCAACTGAGATGGTTGCTACTGTTCAACAGCAGGAAAATATTGCTAGCAAACAAGCAGCAGCCGTGAATGAAATCACCACAACAATTGATGAATTAAAAACATCTTCCAAAGCGGCGCAGGAACAAGTTAATGCAGTTGTGAAAGAAGCTAACCAAGCATTATCATTGGCGAAAACAGGCAGTTTAACTGTAAGACAAACTGTAGAAGATATTACTCTGTTGAAAAACGCAGTGGAAGCGATTAGTCAAAAAATTCAAGCATTAAACCAACGAATGAATCAAATTGGCAATATTTCCTTGATTGTTAGTGAGTTAGCTAACCAAACAAATATGTTAGCTTTGAATGCAGCAGTGGAAGCGGTTCGTGCTAGTGAACAAGGAAAAGGATTTAGTGTGATTGCTATTGAAATTCGTCGATTAGCCGATCAAAGTAAACAATCAGCAGCAGAGATTAACACCTTAGTAATAAATATTCAAAAAGCGATCGACTCTACTGTAATAGAAATGGATGAAGGCAACAACAGAATGGAAACAGGAGTAAAAACGGCTCAACAAACTGTAGCAGCTTTCGAGGTAGTAAATAAAGCGATCGAAAATATTGTTTCCTACAATCAAAAGATTGCCCTCACAGCTAAGGAACAAGCCCTGGCTATGCAGCAAGTTGTAGATGCGATGAATGCGATTAATTTGGGTGCTCAAGAAAGTGCGATCGGCATTAGTCAAACTAAAGTAACAACCGAAAATCTCAATGATGTAGCATTTAAGCTTCAAGCAGTTGTTTAACTTTCAAAAATTAGTAACCTGTTGATAATCTCGCTAAAATCAGCTTTAATATCCGGCAAATTTTGCTCAGATAACAAAGGAACATGGACGAAAATGCAGGGAGTTTGAATCCGGCGATCGCGCAAATGTTTCAACAGCGAATAATACAGTCCTTCGCAAACAAACTTACCCGCATCATGGCTAATATTTGTCATCTTTAACCCAGCAGTTAACCGCTCTAACTTTACCCAAGTTTCAATTAAATGATTCTCTCTCCTAGCCTGAGATTCAACTGTCAAAATTTCCCGTCTTTCTGCCATACCACAGCTGATAATTAAATGTGGATTTAGTTGGTTTATTCGTTCAATTACTAAGTTGCTTGCTTGGTGAATATCTACAGGTAATTGCCTTAATGTGGTTAAAGATGCAGGGAAAGAATCATCTTTAGTAACTTCGTGCAATAAATCATCAGATGAATTAGACTTTTGGTGAGGTAGCCAAGTACTAAAAGAAGTTAGCAGGACTTTTTTGCTCATATACAATTAGAATGAAAACAGTTGTTGGTTATCAACCAGGGGAGGGAAAATGGCAGTTATTGCTGTAGTCGATTATGACATGGGGAACTTGCACTCAGTTTGTAAAGGTTTAGAAAAAGCTGGCGCTACTCCCAAAATAACTGATTCGCCCAAAGAAATTGCCCAAGCTGATGCAGTTGTTTTGCCGGGAGTGGGATCTTTCGATCCAGCTGTGCAACAATTGCGATCGCGTAATCTAGTCGAACCTATTAAACAAGTAATTGCCGAAGGTAAACCTTTTTTAGGCATTTGTTTAGGTTTACAAATTTTATTTGATAGCGGCGAAGAAGGCAAAGAACCAGGTTTAGGTATTATACCCGGAACAGTTCGCAGATTTCGCCCCGAACCCGGATTAACTATTCCGCACATGGGATGGAATCAATTAGAAATTACCCAACCAAATGCCCCTATTTGGCAAAATTTAGATCGTCAACCTTGGGTTTATTTCGTCCATTCTTATTATGTCGATCCGATCGATCCACAAGTTCGCGCCGCCACAGTAACTCATGGTAGCCAAAAAGTCACAGCTGCTATTGCTAAAGATAACTTAATGGCAGTACAATTTCACCCCGAAAAATCATCAGATACGGGATTACAAATTCTCTCTAATTTTGTTAGCAGAATTCAAACTCCAGTTGCAATGGGCGGGTTTTGATTAAAGCTTGAGCGCTGTGACATTCAACCCTTTTGCTAAACCTGCCCCTACTCGTTTTATTACTTAACTAAATGAGTCTGAGAATTTACGGCAACCGCCTCCTAAAAACCTTACCAGGACAAGATACCCGTCCCACTCTAGCTAGAGTTAGAGAGGCAGTTTTTAATATTTGGCAAGGCACAATTGAAGATTGTCGCTGGCTAGATTTATGTACGGGAAGTGGTTCAATGGGGGCGGAAGCTTTATGTCGAGGTGCTAGTTATGTTGTAGGAATTGAAAAGTCAAGTCGTGCCTGTACAATTATTCAGCAAAATTGGCAGCAAGTTGCCAATTCTGGACAAACATTTAAAGTTTTGCGCGGTGATGTTTTGCAGCGATTAAAAAGTTTAGAGGGGCAGAAATTCGATCGCATTTACTTCGATCCTCCCTACTCTAGCGAATTATATCAGCCAGCGATCGAAGCGATCGCGCAATATCAACTTTTAGCTCAAAATGGTGAAATCGCCGTCGAACATAGTCCAAATTTGTGGAATGTGGGCGAAATTCCTGGTTTAGAAATTTGTCGAGAAAAAGTTTATGGCAATACTGCTTTAAAATTTTATGCTTTAAATGAATCTTTCCAGACATTTGATGAAAGTTAAATTACTTGCGCCAGATCCCTGAATTGTAGGGGTAATTCATGAATTACCCCTACAATTCGGGGATTACCGCAGTAAAACTTTAACAAGTTTAGGGCTTAAATGTTCAGCAGTAAATCCAGGTTCATTGGGTGGATAAAGTTCCTCTTCAGCGAAGTTAAATCCATTTTCTTTGGCGAGAGCGACTAATTCCTTAACCCGTTCGCAACTTTTTAATTTCTCTCCAATTTGAGGATCTGCTTCAACTTTTTGGACAAAAGATTTAATTTCTTTAATAGACATGATGAACTCCTTTGTGGTTTTTTTTACACTGTTAATGCTTTGTAATTTTTGATGCGATCGCCAGGTGCAACTCCTAAAATTTTTGCTAACCAAGGTGGTGGGGAAGTGGTTAGTGCGCGTTGTAATTCCACCAATACTTCTCTTGCTGCGCCGCCTTTTTCCTTCTTCATGGGATAGATTCCACCTTGAATTACTTTGGCAGCAGCAGGTCCCCCGATCGCTATAATATACAAAATCGGACAATCTTTAATTAAATTGACACGAAATCTATTTTTATCTTCCGCGAATTCTGCTTCTAAGGTCGATCGAATATCAATCAGTCGTATTTCATCTGCTGATAATTGATAAACTAAATATCGCAGACAAGAACCGAAATGTCCATCTAATTGTTCTCGATTATTCGACGCTACAGCCACCCGAATAGATTGCGGCATATCACCTTCTTGATAAGGTTCAATAGCTGGTAATCTATCACTTTCACCAGTTTCGCCCCATAAAATTCTTACTGCTTGTTTTAATGCGGCTATTTCCTCGGTATTGGCATCTTCTCCATGTTCTTCTCCGTCGAGTTCATAAGTTTGTCCCAACGCTGTTTTTAAGTTAGTAACTGTGATCCGACTTAAGGATGTTTCGTCAATTTCACCACCCAAATATTCCAATAATATTTCTAAAAACTCCTTAAGACTTAATTCGGGAAATAATCGTGAAGCCAAGGCAATCCGCAAGGCTACTTCATCTGAAAATGGCTGTTCCGGCATTGTTGTATTCTCTCTCGATCGTTAACAGGTATAGCTTCTGCTTGATTATTCAAGACATTGATAGATATTTAAGTAGGCAAGTCATCTTTTACGAAACTTCCTTTCACTATTAGATAGGAATTAACTTAATGATTCGGTATTTTTCAATACTGAAATCCTCTGCAAATAATTTTTTACTTTAGGAAACAAAGCTTAATATTGGTACACTAATTTTATTGCTTTACTGGCGAACAAGGTTTAACTATAAAACGAGTATTACTGCCAACTGTAACATTACAAGAACATTCAATTGTCCCATTTGTTCCCGTATTATTTCTGATAATATTTCCAGTTCCTCCTAAAGTAGATCTAGCTACAATACCGCCACTCAATTCATTATTATCTATTAAAACTTCAGACATAGAATGAGGCGCGTTATTAGTATCTGCTACCACATAAATCATATATTTATCAATTTCTGGAGAAGTTAACTTATTACCTTTGATTGTCACATTTTTGACTTCAGGAACTTTGTATATACCAATATAACCATTGCCTTGATTATTGAGAATTTGCACTCCATTTACAGTAGTACCACCACAACATTCTTGAATTAAAATACCCTCACCATCAACACTAAGATAGGGAGTATCCATCACTTGATGTCTGTAAACTTGATAATTATTCCCTTCAATTTTGACATTCCAACCAGACCAATCGATCGCACGGTTTTCAAAAGTAACAGCACCTCTAGGTTGACGAATTCCAGTAGGATCGGTCCACCATACTTTATTAGCTTGATCTAAAATTACATTATCTTTAATAATTAATCCATCACCTGCCGCATGAATAGCAACCCTCATTTTATGAAATACCCAATTATCCCGAATCACCACTCCCTTGCGAAAAAGTCCCGGTTCATTTTTGGGGTTAGCTGCTAATGCAAAACCTTGAGGTTTAGAACGATTAACTACAATTCCATAATGATTACCATAATCAAAAGGTACTTTATTACCTTCTGCGTAAGTAATCACCTCTTTTTTATCTAAAGATTGTACTTTATATCCGGGTTGATCGTAATTATCAGTAATGGTATCATTAACCCGATTATTAGCAACTAAAACATTAGCTAAAGCACTAATTTTAATGTTGGCGGTGAAGCGATCGCTATACCGCATCCAAGGTTCTTGAAAAGATGGATCTGGTACTTGATTAGATGGATCGGCAACATTATTATTGCGAACCCCAAAAATTACAATATTTTGTTTTTTGACAGTATCAACATCTCCCCCAAAATTGATTCCCGCACGATTAATATCTAAATTAACCACACCAATATTACTATCTGATTCAGCATTACTAGTAAAGATTTTTTTAAAAGCTTTAGTATTATCTGTGCCATTTCCCGAAAAAGTCGGTTCATACTTAGGAAAAACCAGCTTACTTGCAGGCGCATATTTATCAGCTTTAGCATCTGTTACCGCCGGAGTTTCCCCACGAAGCACCACCCCATTTTTCAAAAATATACTATCAGTAAAATTGTAAGTTGCCGCCGGAAAATAAATGACTCCGCCACCATTAAACACAGCAGCATTCATTGCTGAATTAAACTGTTCTACTAAATTTTTACCCGGAAAATCTTTGATATTATATACACAGCCCCATTTGATATTATTAGTCCAAGAATAGGTATTTTCTCCATATTTCGCAGCAATGGGATTATCACTTGGGCCACCACTTTTACTACCGCAGTTTGGCGATCGACTCAGGGATATAACACCAGAAGATTGAGAGCTAATTTTTGGTAAATTAGAACCAAACAACCAATAAATTCCCCCAGCTAATATCAGGAAAATTCCCAAACCTAAGCAAAAGAGCAGTAAATACTTGAGTAAACTTCTGCGCGATAACTTCCTCATCTTGCACCCTCCCAAAGACTAATAGCATAAATTTCAATTACTTACTCTGAGGTATTTTTGCCAATTGAAAAACCTGTTCAGCAGTAATTTCTAAACCCGCAAACAAAGCATCAATTAATGGCGTACTTCCCATATAAGTTTGGGGCGGCGCATCGGGATAAAAAACTGTAATGCTTCTCGCTTGACTATCTACTACCCAAACTCGCAACACTCCTGCATCCAAATAATCTCTTGCTTTAGCAGCTAATTGCCCAAAAGTTTGTCCCGGTGAAATAATTTCGACAACTAATTCTGGGGGAACAGAACAAGCTCCTTCTTCCTCCCAATCAGGAGGAAATCGCTCAGCAGAAATGTACAAAAGCTCTGGTATTGGTACCCAGTCTCGACCTCTTCGAGTTAATTTAATGGCTAATTCTGGACAAACTTCACCTCGTTGGGCACACCATTCATAGAGCAGCTGAAGTAGTACCCTAGTCAGCCGAGAATGAAATTTTTTAGGTGTCATTTTTGATATTACCTCACCATCCACAAATTCGTAAGTTACATCATCTTCTGGAAGCGCCAGAAATTCTTCTAGAGTCAGGTTTTTTCTTGTTTGTAACATAGCTGTGCCATAAAATTACTGAGTAAAAAGCAGTAAGGTCATAGTTCAAGACTGCTATGATTAGTTTATCGTAGTAGGTTCAAAGTTGTACTGATTGGAGATAAATATATGCCTTCACCTTTTCCTGGGTTTGATCCTTATTTAGAAAATCCAGATTTTTGGCCTGAAGTTCATAATCGATTAATTGTCGCACTTGCAGATTCTTTAGTTCCTCAAGTTCGCCCTAAATATGAAGTGGCAATTGAAAAGCGTATTTATGAAATTAATCCCTTTAATGGCGATAATTCTCTATTGGTGGGTGTTCCAGATTTAGCAGTAAAACGTCAGTCTTCTAATATTAATCAATCCCCTGCTCAAATCGCTGTTGCTGTTGCTTCTTCTCCGGTGCAACCAATAACTGTTACTGTACCAATACCTGAAAAAATTAAACAAAATTATTTAGAAGTAAGAGACAGAGGAACAGGTTTAGTTGTTACGGTTGGAGAAATTTTATCTCCAGTTAATAAACGTTCTGGGGAAGGACGAGATAGTTATTTACAAAAACGGCAACGAATTTTAGGAAGTTTAACGAATCTAGTAGAAATTGATTTAATCAGAAGTTTCCCAGCAATGCCAATTATAGAAAATGATATTCAGTCAGATTATCGAGTTTTAATTAGTCGTTATAGCCAACGACCGCAAGCCGAATTGTATGCCTTTAATTTGCCAGATTCTCTTCCTACCTTTTCTTTGCCTTTGCGATCGCAAGATGTTGAACCTACAGTTAATTTACAGCAAATATTTACAGAAATCTATGATAAAGCAGGTTTAGATTATCGGATTGATTATACCTCAGAAATCGTTCCACCTTTATCAGAACAAGATCGAGTTTGGGTTAAGCAGTTGTTAGAAAAAGAACCGGATTAAATAAATTTAAAAACTAAGATATCAACAAAAACCGCAAAACAAAAAAGCGCCTTCCTTGTGAGAAGACGCTTTTTTGTTAAAGATTAATTATCTCAAACCTTAGCCATTGATCGCAGGAGCGCTCAAAGCAACAGGAGCAACTTCAGCAGAAGCTAAGTCGAGTGGGAAGTTGTGAGCGTTGCGCTCGTGCATTACTTCCATACCCAAGCCAGCACGGTTGATTACGTCTGCCCAAGTTCCAATTGTCCGACCTTGTGAGTCAATTACAGATTGGTTGAAGTTGAAACCGTTGAGGTTGAAAGCCATTGTGCTTACACCCAAAGCGGTGAACCAGATTCCGATTACGGGCCATGCACCTAAGAAGAAGTGCAAGGAACGGCTGTTGTTGAAAGAAGCATATTGGAAAATCAGACGGCCAAAGTAACCGTGAGCGGCTACGATGTTGTAGGTTTCTTCTTCTTGACCGAACTTGTAACCGTAGTTTTGTGATTCGACTTCGGTGGTTTCACGCACCAAGGAAGAAGTTACCAATGAACCGTGCATTGCAGAGAACAAAGAACCGCCGAATACACCAGCTACTCCCAACATGTGGAAGGGGTGCATCAGGATGTTGTGCTCAGCTTGGAACACCAACATGAAGTTGAAGGTTCCAGAGATTCCCAAAGGCATTCCATCAGAGAAGGAACCTTGACCCAATGGGTAGATCAAGAATACTGCGGTAGCTGCGGATACTGGTGCGCTGTACGCTACGCAGATCCAAGGACGCATACCTAAGCGGTAGGACAATTCCCACTGACGACCCATGTAGCAGAATACACCGATCAAGAAGTGGAAAATTACCAACTGGTATGGGCCACCGTTGTACAGCCATTCGTCTAAGCTGGCTGCTTCCCAAATTGGGTAGAAGTGCAGACCAATTGCGTTAGAAGAAGGTACAACTGCTCCAGTGATGATGTTGTTTCCGTAGATTAAAGAACCAGCTACGGGTTCGCGGATACCATCGATGTCTACTGGAGGTGCAGCGATGAAGGCAATGATGAAGCAGGTGGTTGCGGTTAGCAATGTGGGGATCATCAATACGCCGAACCAGCCGATGTATAGGCGGTTTTCGGTAGAAGTGATCCAGTTGCAAAACCGTTCCCAAACGTTGGCGCTTTCGCGGCGTTGAATGGTTGTGGTCATTGTTGGATAATTGCGATGATTTATTTTTCGAGGTTCAGAGCGGTTTGTTTGCCCGCTTAAATATACATTAAGGGATTTGTTTCG
>NZ_JBHFNQ010000119.1:0-49070 GCF_041929345.1 Floridaenema aerugineum BLCC-F46 | reverse complement strand
CGGATAGTTTACTGGTAATTGCTGGATTTAATTTGGTGCTGGAAATCTACTTAATAACTCTTCCCGATTAGATTGCATAATCAATTGAGTTACTTCTTTTGTTGGTAATTGAGTCAAAGGTTCAATAATTTGGGATAACTCTGGATCAACTGTGCCAAATTTAGCCTCTAGCATACTCTCAATTGTCAAACGCTTTCCTTGTTGTATCCCTTGTTGTATCCCTTGTTGTATTCCTTGTTGTATCCCTTGTTGTATTCCTTGTTGTATTCCTTGCTGTATTCCTTGTTGTATTCCTTGTTCTTCCCCTCTTTTTAAAGCGTCTTGTTCCCATTGAATGTACAAAGGTGATAACTTCATAATTAAACTCCGTTCTTCTGGTTCTAAAGTTTCTGTGGTTTGTAAGTTGGCTTGGAAATTGGTTAGTAAGGTGAGAATATTCGATCGCAACGGATGATTTACTGGTAATTGTCGTATTTCATCAATAGCGTCCTCTTGCACTTTCCCTTTCCCTAAAAGTCTTAGCCAAAGGGTAGTTTCTGTTTTCGGTAATTGATGAATTACCACAATCCCCGTCCTGAGATACCCTGGAAATAAATAGATTCCCTGTGCCCAGTTCTCTGCATCCATTTTAGCGCCAAAACCATTGAGAATCGAGTCACCTGACGTGGGAGAGAGAATCCATAGTCGGGGTAAAGTTTCCTCTGACAAACGTTCTTTTTTCCGGGTAGCTTCTCTTTGTAACTCTCCGCGTAATGTGAATAATTTTAACAGACAATTACAGATGTCTGTGGGAGTGGCTGGATTACGAAATGGTTCAAAGATGGCAGGATTAGCCGCTAATTTGCCTAATAATCCTAACACTTCTGGATAGGTAGTTGGGGAAAACCAAACATCGATTTCTCGGACTTCTCCAGGGACGCGACGAGGTGCTTTTACTTCGCCAAAAGGTGCTAATAGTTCTTCTAGATAATCTTTGGCGAATTGATCGTGAATAAATCTAGTCATATTGATTTTATTTTGTTTTTAAAGCATTTTGCAGTGGAAGTTTACGTAAAATTATTTAACTAGAATTTACTTTTTCAATTATTTCGCTCCACTTGCGCTTATGAATAAATTTTAACTCAGAATCACTCTTAACAAGCTCAGAGTAATCAGTAATAAATTTATCTAAACTAATCAGTCTTAAATAGTATTTGATTGTAGGAATTATGCCATTAATGATAACTTGACATCCATGCTGTTTTCCTATGTTTTCGATTAATTTTTCTATTTCTTCTCTTTCAGAGCTTTTAATATCTCTGTCTGAAAGAACATAGTACCTTCTAGGGTTGAATCTTTTGATCTTTTCGTAAACAATTCTAATCCTGTTCAGATCGATTTCTATATTAGATTTAACTTCTACAACTTCAAGAAGTTGTTTTTGAAAATCCTTTACCTCAATATCTCCTGAAGTTTTTGAAGTTAAATCAGATGCAGTATGGCTACCTAGAGATGCTAGAGTACAATTCTCATATCTTTTAACTTCACTAATAAGAGATTTGTACATTGCATAAATAGCTAAAACTGGTAACTTTGCCCCTCCATGAGTTCCATAATTTGTATAAAAATGTTCCTTGAGGTATGAAGCTATAAGCGGTATACTAATATCAGGATTAGTTAAAGGGCTAATCAAAAGGACGTTTTTATTTTTAACTTGAATGACCGTATTTATAAGTATTTTTAGTATTACTTCTGCTTGTTTTGGTTCCTTTTGAACCTGATCAAGTATATTTAAAAAAGCCTCTTTAACTGTCGTATTTCTGATTTTACCAGGGTAATCTAAATTATATGGGTGAGGCTGTTCTAAAGATCTTGTTAGCCAACCACTTTCAGCCATTGATGGAAGTTCTAGTTCTTTGAGGGTCGGTGTAATAAGTTGAGTATCAATAATTCTTGCTGCAAAACCGCCTGCCATTTTAGCTTGGTGTTTTCTAATATCTTGTTCCGGGTGTAACAACTTATGAATTAATAGAGTAATAAGCACTGTAAAAACAGCTTTTTGTTCGTAAGCTTGTTTGCCAATTACCTCTATAAGTTGACGGTAATTTGCAGGAATACTGTTTAGTTCAGTCTCAGAAATTGAAAAGGACGAGTTGTATATATTCAGGAGTTTTTGTTTGTGGTTCATGAGGTTCATTTGATAGTAGGTTTTGATTTAATATTTCTTGAGCGATCGCTTCCACCATCGGTACACAAACCGAATTACCAATTTGCTTGTAGCTTTCTCCTAAACTAGGATGAATTTTAAAAGTTTCGGGAAATCCCATAATCCGGTAGCATTCTGCAATTGTCAATTTTCTCACTATATCTTTCTCAGGAATATAGATAAAAAATCTCCCAGAAGTTTCTTGAGATGGAAGGGTGGGATGAACGCCATCAATAGAATAAATTCGATTAGGTTGTCGATGAACTCTTGATAAATGTTCTGTATTTGGTCTAACTCCGGTTTTCCAAGTACCTTTATTGCGATAACCCACAAACAAAAGTCCTGATTCTTGTAACTTGGGACGTTCAATTAAAGTATATTCTGATTTATCCAAAATTTCAAAATTACCTGTCTCGTCTAAAAAATCTCTGAGTCGAGGCGGAAATTGTTTCTTGATTCGGGAAAAATTGAACTCTTTACCTTTACTGGCAATAATAATAATTCTTTCTCGATGCTGAGGAACGCCGAAATTTCTGGCATTGAGAAGTTGATAGGTTACATTGTAGCCTAAGTTCCGCAGACTATTTAGAATAACATTGAATGTATTGCCGCGATCGTGATGAATTAAATGCTTAACATTTTCTAGTACAATTACTTTCGGTTGTTTCGCTTCGACAATTCTACAAATTTCAAAAAATAATGTCCCTCTCGTATCCTCAAATCCCTGCTTTTTTCCACAAATACTGAAAGGTTGACAAGGAAAACCTGCTACTAAAACATCAAAATTTTCTAAAGCATCTGACCCAATTTTGGTAACATCATCAAAAGGATTTTCGCCGAAATTATTGCGGTATACTTCTTGACAATTGTTATCGATTTCACATGAAAAAACACATTTAAATCCAGCTTGTTCAAAACCTAATCTAAAACCACCAATTCCAGCAAATAAATCTATAAATCTCATCAATTTATACCTAAAAATAGTTATTTCTTTAAAGATCTTTTGAAATCAAATTATAACACAAAAAATAATAACGCAGATACAATAAAGTAATATCTGCGCCATTTTTTTCGCCTTTGATTCCCAGCCAAAGGATTTTAGATTCAAGATGGAATCATAAATCTAAAATCCCAAATCAAATTATGCACCTTCGCGCAATTTATCTAAAACTCCGCGATCTTCTAAGGTGGAAGTATCACCAGAAACGTCTTGTCCGGCGGCTAAATTTCGCAGTAAGCGACGCATAATTTTACCGGAACGAGTTTTTGGTAGCGCGTCGGTAAAGCGAATTTCTCCGGGACGTGCGATCGCACCAATTTCCCCAACAACGTGCTTTTTCAGTTCCTTAGCTAGTTCATCAGAAGCAGTAAAGGTACTGTCTAAAGTTACAAAAGCAACGATTTCTTCGCCTTTTAATTCATCGGGTTTTCCGACAACTGCTGCTTCGGCAACTGCGGGGTGAGACACCAAAGCTGATTCAATTTCCATTGTGCCTAAACGGTGTCCCGCAACGTTAATTACATCATCAACGCGACCCATTACCCAATAGTAACCGTCTTCATCTTTACGGGCACCATCGCCAGCAAAATAAGTGTAATTGCCATCTTTTGGCGGAATATGTTCCCAATAAGTGCGACGGAAGCGATCGGGATCTCCATACACAGTTCGCATCATTCCCGGCCAAGGATATTTTACCGAAAGATAACCGCCTTCATTATCTCCAACGGCATTACCATCTAAGTCCAAAATATCAGCAATAATTCCGGGGAAAGGACGAGTTGCAGAACCGGGTTTTGTGGGAATTGCACCTGGTAATGCGGTAATCATAATCCCGCCTGTTTCCGTTTGCCACCAAGTATCAACTATTGGACAACGTTCGCCACCAATTATTTTGTAATACCACATCCAAGCTTCGGGATTAATTGGTTCTCCCACAGTTCCTAATAATCTTAAAGATGAAAGATTTCTGGATTTAGGATAATGTTCTCCCATCTTAATAAATGACCGAATTGCTGTTGGTGCGGTGTAAAATATGGTGACTCCATACTTTTCAATTACATCCCAAAAACAACCGGGGTTGGAAGTACGAGGCGCACCTTCATACATCACAGTTGTAGCACCGTTGGACAGAGGGCCATAAACTATGTAACTATGTCCGGTAATCCAACCTACATCAGCAGTACACCAATAAACATCGGTGTCTTGCAAGTCAAAGATCCATTTGGTTGTCATGTGCGTGTAAAGGTTATACCCGCCTGTGGTGTGGACTACGCCTTTGGGTTTTCCGGTACTGCCACTGGTGTACAAAATGAATAGCAGATCTTCGCTATCCATTGGTTCGGCGGGACAGTCTGCGGAAACTCCCTTTTGTAAATCATCCCACCAATGGTCGCGTCCGGGTTCGATATGTATTTGTTGTCCGGTACGCTTGACGACTAGGACATCTTTAACTGTGGGTACGCCTTCTGCTAATGCTTTGTCTACTTGTTCTTTCAGGGGAACGATCGCATCTTTGCGCCAACCACCATCAGCGGTGACTACTAGTTTAGCTTGTCCGTCGATTAAGCGATCGCGCAATGCCTCCGCACTAAACCCGCCAAATACAACGGTATGCGCTGCACCAATTCTGGCACAAGCTAACATGGCGATCGCTGCTTCCGGTATCATGGGCATATAAATGCCGACGCGATCGCCTTTTTGCACACCCAGCTGTTTGAGCACGTTGGCAAACTGACAAACTTCTCGGTGTAACTGTGCATAAGTTAAAGTGCGCGAGTCTCCCGGTTCGCCTTCCCAAATTAACGCTGCTTTATTCTTGCGCCAAGTGGTTAAATGACGGTCTAAGCAGTTGTAGGAAATGTTGATTTTTCCGTTGACAAACCATTTTGCAAAGGGTGGTTGCCAGTCTAACACGGTATCCCACTTTTGGAACCAGTGTAACTCTTGTTCTGCCAAATCTGCCCAAAATTTGAGAGGATCGGCTTTGGCGCGATCGTATAATTGCTGATACTCTTCCAAACTCTTAATATGAGCATTTTGGGAAAATTCGGCTGAAGGATGAAATAAACGTTTTTCTTGTAGGATTGATTCGATCGTTGATTGAGGCATAGTTCTTCGCTAGATGTTAAAACTCGCTACCAGATTGATTGGTAGCTGAAAATACCTTTTTCAAGATACTTTGTTTCTTGACAAATTTATATAAAAGAATGTTTAGTTTTTCTCGGTGACATAGGTAAACTGACACCAATTAGCGTTTAGGTACAGCTTATGTATGATTTGGCAATTATTGGTGGGGGAATTGTTGGTTTAGCTACGGGAATGGCGATCGCACAAAAACACCCAAATTCTCGGATCTTAGTCTTAGAGAAAGAAAGTAGCTGGGCATATCACCAAACCGGACATAATAGCGGCGTAATTCACTCTGGAATTTATTATAAACCAGGGAGTCTGAAAGCGAAACTTTCTCATGCTGGCAATCGCTCAATGGTAAAATTTTGTCAACAGCATGGAATTGCCCATGAAGTCTGCGGTAAAGTAATTGTCGCTACTGCTGAGGATGAATTACCTTTATTAGAAAATCTCTACAAACGAGGTTTAGAAAATAACTTGAACGTCACTAAACTAAGTGTCCAGGAAGTTCAGGAAATTGAACCTCATGTTAGTTGTTTAGCGGGAATTAAAGTAACTTCAACCGGAATAGTTGACTATCGCCAAGTTTGCTTAAAATATGCTGAATTGATTCAACTTCAGGGTGGAGATTTACGGCTGAATACTAAAGTTTTAAATATTGTTAGTACTGGTAATGGTCAGGTTTTAGAAACCAATCAAGGGAGTTTTGAGACTAAGTTTACCATTAATTGTGCGGGTTTGCAGAGCGATCGCATAGCCAAATTAGGCGGAGTCGATCCCAAAGCAAAAATCATCCCATTTCGGGGAGAATACTATGAATTAACTCCCGAAAAACGCCATTTAGTAAAAAACCTCATTTATCCGGTTCCTAACCCAGAATTTCCCTTTTTAGGCGTACATTTTACCCGGATGATTGATGGTAGCGTTCACGCAGGACCGAATGCAGTTTTAGGTTTGCGGCGCGAAGGTTACAAAAAAACTGATTTTGACTTCAAAGATTTTGTGGAAATTATCACCTATCCTGGTTTATGGAAATTAGCCGCTAAGTATTATGACGAAGGAATTCAGGAAATCATTCGTTCTTTTAATAAAGCAGTTTTTGTGCAAAGTTTGCAACGATTGATTCCTGAAATTCGATCGGAAGATGTCATTCCGACTCATGCAGGAGTGCGTGCCCAAGCATTAATGAATGATGGGTTTTTAGTGGATGACTTTTTGATTATAAAAGGGGAAAATGCCATGCACATTTGTAATGCACCTTCGCCAGCGGCAACTGCTTCGATCGAAATTGGGAAAGCAATTGTTGCAGAAATTGACATTAGTTAATATCTTTAAAAACCCGGTTTCTTGAAGAAACCGGGTTTTTAACTAACCAACCGCCAATTTTCGCCGCAGCAACCAACCACTACCCAATAATAACGGCTCTCCCGTACTTGTGGTGATAACTCAAGCTTATAATCTAGCTGCATTAGGGTTTTCAGCCTTCATTGCCCAATACAAATGTATCAATCATTACTTTTTACACCAGATATCCGGGAGAGCCATAATAACAATGCAGATGCAGAGGAAGGTTCTGGAACTGAATTTGTTGGCCCAGGAGTGATAGGAATCGAAGTACCAGTAGGATTCCATGCAGTTACTTTGATCTGTCCACTATATCCAACCCAAGAGTACAAGCGACCCTGTGGACCCGATTCCAGAAAAGACATATTTAGAGTTATTGTACCGAAATCTCCTAAACAATCAGAATTAGAATGACATAACAAACTTACACTTGGAGTTGTACTGTTTCTGCTAAAAATAGGCCAAATCCGAGGAAGACCAGGTGGCATATTATTAACAGGTTCTACATTAGGAAGACTTAAAAAGTTTCCTGATGTTGGTACTTGTACCTGTCCTAATCCAAATATTGAATTAAAAGACCATTGGTTTCCCATCTGCATCCCTGGAAGCCAATTAAACCAACCGGAAAAACTCCACCCTTGTCCTGTAATAGAAAGACTAGACGAACCTGTATTGTTCAAATTAGGCTGCCAATCATTTTGACTAATTATGTTACCCGTCACCTGTCCATCAGTTGATTCAAATCTCAAGATGAACGCTTGTGCAGGGGTAACGGTTGCTGTTCCCAGTAGTGTTAATGTGGCAGTAGCAATTAACAAGTTTTTGCGAATCAACATATTTTCTCCGATCTTGTGTGTAGAGAATAAGGTTACACATAGAGTTGTATTAACTTAATTCTTTTTTAACTTAGACCTATATAGATAAATACTTATTTTGTTCAAAATTACTTAAATTTTCACAAAAATTACTATTTGATTTGGCGGATACTTTTAAGAGAATAAAGCATTTGTAACATGAGAGGTAGAGGTAATACTTCTTAAGTAAAACCTCGGCAAAAATTGTACATAATTACAGTTAATCTTTAAAAAACCCAAAAAACGGTTTTTTTTGAATTCTTAACTAACCAACTGCTAACTTTCGTCGCAGCAACCAACCAGTACCCAATAATAACAATGCAGATGCAGAGGAAGGTTCTGGAACTGAATTTGTCGGCCCAGGAGTGATAGGAATCGAAGTGCCAGTGGGGTTCCATGCAGTTACTTTAATTTCCCCAGTATAAGTATCCCAAGAGTACCAACGACCAGTACCCCTATCAAACATTGACATACTCAATGTTATTGTACCGTAATCTCCTAAACAATCAGAAATAGCGTCACATAACAAGCTTATAGTTGGATATTTCGTGCTTGTCGCCAAAAGTATAGACGAATAAGAAGAAATTTCACGCGGTACATTATTAATCAGAATAGAAGGAACTATAGGATAGCGATAGTCGTTTGCCATTTCTAGATGTACCTGTCCCATTCCCCCTACCGACCTAAAAGACCATTGGTTTCCCACCTGCATCCCTGGAAGCAAAATCAAGCTACCGGACAAACTCCAACCTTTTCCTGTAATAGACAAATTAGACAAACCTGTATTAGACAGATTAGGCGGCCAATCATTTTGATTAACTATGTTACCTGTCATCTGTCCATCAGTTGATTCAAATCTCAAGATGAAAGCTTGTGCAGGTGTGACGGTTGCTGTTCCCAGTAGTGTTAATGTGGCAGTAGCAATTAACAAGTTTTTGCGAATCGACATATTTTCTCCTATTCTGTATGTAGAGAATAAATTTATACGTAGAGTTGTATTAACTTAATTCTTTTTTAACTTAGACCTATATAGATAAATACTTAGTTTGTTCAAAATTACTTAAATTTTCACAAAAATTACTATTTTATTCGGCGGATACTTCTAAGAGAATAAAGCATTTGTAACATGAGAATTAGAGATAATACTTCTTAAGTAAAACCCCGACAAAAATTGTACATAATTACAGTAGGAGTAAGCAAGGAAAATTTATGGTAGCAATTCGAGAAGCCAGTCAACTATCTTTAAATGACGTTCATCGTCTTCTGAAACTGGAAGAACAGATAGGGAGTTCATTTACCGATTTTTTCTCTCTGGAAGTTCTGACAGAGTTTGAACAGCAGGAAATTGGCAAAATTAGCAGTGACTTTCGTCGTTATATCAACGCCAAAAAACTTTCCGAAGGCTTAATTAAATTTGTCACCCTTTCCCCTTTAATGCGTTTAGCGGGTTTCTTTGATATTCCCATTAAGTTGACAATGGAAGATAGTATTGCGATCGAAGTAGAAGACGAAGATACAAAAATTACTGGAAGGTTGGATATTTTGGCAGTTAATAGACCGCAAGCAGAAGTTACAGCTACACCTTTTTGGGTGCTATTGGTAGAAGCAAAAAATAGCGCAGTTGATGTATATGAAGGTTTGCCGCAATTACTGACTTATGCTTTTAAAAGCTTACAAAATCAAGCATTTGTCTGGGGATTGGTAAGCAATGGTTTGCGTTATCAGTTTGTGTATATCAAACAGGGTAATCCCTCAACTTATCAACTAATGCCTTTGTTAAGTTTGAATGAACCTGAAAGTGCAGCTAAGTTATTACAAGTTTTGAAAGCTATTGGTAAACAAGAGTATTTTCAATTGCAATCTGCATGATAATTAGGTAATAAATAAACTGTGTACGTAGTTGCGCTTCAGCGCTAAAGCGCAACTACGTACCTGTTTCTTGTTCTTCAGTGTCTAACACAACATCCTCATACAAAAGTTCGATCGCACAGCGAAAATCAACGCTACTTAAATAAATCTCTTCTCCTCCCATATAAGTATAAAGTTCCCAAATTCCTCGATCGTTTAATCGAAAAACTTCCACAGTTATCTGTTCTGCACTGATTAAAACGTATTCTCTGAGAGTGGAAATGCGGCGATATTGTTGGAATTTTTTGCCTCGGTCAAAACTTTCCGTACTCGGAGAAAGAACTTCAACAATTATAGAAGGATGATAGATAAGTTTCTTGGCGTTTCTGTCTCTTTCGTCGCAAGTTACCATCACATCAGGATAGTGAAAAGGGCCATTTTCAGATACTCCCAGTTTGGCATCAGCCATAAATACTTTACACCCTTTACCTCTGACGTGAGTTTTTAGGTTTGAGGCTAAATTAAGGGCGATCGAATTATGGGCAAGTGTTCCCCCAGTCATGGCATACACTTCGCCGTTGATATATTCGTATTTAATTGGTTGTTGTTCTTCCCAATCTAAATATTCTTGGGGAGTCATATATTTAGGTTGAGGAGTAGCTACCATAGTCAACCTCCTGGTTGGAATAATTGATAAATCGGATTTTACTATCATCAATTATACAACTGGATTAACTATGATTACCTTTTTGCGTGTACATAATCGACAAAGTAAAATTTCGGTTCTAACCAAAATTTTAGCCAACTATAAATTCCTAAACTTAACAAAACTAGCAAGATCAAAGGTAATCCGAATTTGATTCTAACTGCATCTGGTAATACTGCGACTACTGGAACGCTAACGGCAACATATCCTAACAATAAATTTTGGATAAGTTTCACGTTTGAAAGTGCGGTTCGACAGCTTTGGCAATGTTGTGTATGCTGTTTATATCGATCGAGTACAAATTGTCGATCGCCCGAAATTTCCGATGTTTCTTTAACAGTAATTCCTACTTCATTCCAAGGTAACTTTCCATCGGCGTACTTATCAAACCATCTGCGAAACTCGATTACTAAGCGATCGGCACTTGTCGGCATTTTATAAGCAGTTTGCCAGTTTTCTTTTTGCTGTTTTTGTTGGAGAAAATACTCTTGCTGTTGGAGCAAAATCATATCTCCATCTATTAGAGTATTGCGCTCTTTAATATGATCCCACCAACGAGGCGTTAATTTAAATAGGGTTTTGGCAAAATTACGGGGAGACCGAGCAATTATTCTCGATTTACCGGGAGTCGTAGGTATACAATAAGTAACTAAACCAACCTGCTTTGTTTCACCTAATTTAATCGCATATTCTAACCTACAAGGCGGTTCAAAAGTAATCGAACTCATGCTAGTTTTAGCAGTAATTAAGCTAGGAGTCGATTCATTAATTTTAATGGGAATTGGTCTGGCTGTTTCTCGATTTCCCAGTACTCCGTGATGGGCAAAAGGTGCATGACTGGGGTCGCAAAGATTCTCAACTAATGTCTGCCAATCATACTCCAAATCACGCACAAAGGAAGACCAAACAAATCCTTTACTTGCATCTACTTGGGGCGATAAGGGTAATGGAACTGATTCAGCTAGTGCAGCTGAATTAACATCAGGCCATACCCATAATAAATCCTGTTCCTGACGACTTGGTAGGGCTACTGCACAGAGATATTTGGCTTTTTCGGTTACTAATTCGGGATTTTCTGCTTGGGGAATACGGGTACAAATTCCTTGGGCATCAAATTGCCAACCGTGATAACTGCACATTAAATTACCCGTTTTCTCTTCTACTTTCCCCTCACTTAATGGGGCGAGACGATGGGGACATTCGTCTAAAAATACACGGTAACTATCTGATAATTTAGGTTTCCAAATTACCAAACGCAATCCTAAAATAGTTACTGCTGTTGGTTGATTTGGGTCGAGGTCTTCGATCGGTGAAAGCGGATACCAGTGTTGAAAAAAATTGAACTCTGATGTCATTTGGCAGCTAACCATAAAAGTGATTTGTTTATCAGTATAACTTGATTATTCCGCTTTTTTATGCCAATTACCATCATCGCCTTTTTCGTATTTATGTTTCACCGCACTCCAAGCAACTTTAAAAGCGGTTTCTTCTTCGTCGTATTCTTCGGTTGCACTATTAAATGCTGCTAAAAAAATCTCTTGGGCGTGTTTGGGTAAATGATTTTTTACTGAGTCTGGTAAATCGGCAATTTGTTGGTAGGGCATAAATTTATACCTAAAATCTTTATTTCAGGTTGCCATGTTCTTAGGAAAAATTCATGATTCTGAAGATTGATTTTTGCAACAAACTTATTGCGCTTAGTAAAAATATACTGTTAAGACTGCTATTTGTGGGTAAATATATTAAAGTGGTTTAGAGATTAGGCCGCTTGGCGATTTAGTTGGGAGATAGATTAATTATGTCATGGACGGCTTTGAGCGATCGCATTGATCGCCTACCCCTAATTCTCGCAGGCCCAATTTTGCGGCGTACAGAACCAAATGCCGTAACTGTTTGGGTAGCTTTAAAAGAACCGCGCAATGTGACGCTGAAAGTTTACTCTACAGTTAGCGGTAATGGTGAAGTTATCGATCGATTATTGTTGCTTGGTAAACATTATACAATACCATTAGGTCAATTTCTTCATGTAGTTGCTGTTACCGCCACACCTCCTGTATCAGGAGAAACGCAACTCCAACCAGGGGAAATTTATGCTTACGATTTAGAATTTGGTAATAATAATTTAACTGAAGCTTTAAACTTTGAATGTGGTTTTCCCGAAGTAACAATTAGTTATTTCTCGCATCAGTTACCCACCTTTGCCATGCCACCTAATGACTTAAATGATTTACGAATTGTGCATGGTTCTTGTCGAAAGCCTCATGGTGGTGGACGAGATGCTTTAACAATATTAGATGATTTAATTGGTCACTCTGCTAATCAACCTTTAAATCGTCCCCAACAATTGTTTTTAACAGGCGATCAAATCTACGGTGATGATGTGGCAGATCCATTACTTTGGGCGGTGACAGATGCAGGTAATACTTTATTAGGTTGGGAAGAAAAGCTGCCTTTACAACAACTAGAAAATGGCGAAATAGAGTATATAAAAATTAGTGAATTATTACCTGGCGATCGTACTGATATTGCTAGAGATTACGGCGGTTTTACTGCTATGTTTGTGAATAAACCAGACAAGGCTAAAAGTCATCTTTTTGGTTTAGGCGAATACTTTGCTATGTATTTGTTTGCTTGGTCGCCTATTGTTTGGCCTAATCGTTTTCCTACGGGTGAAAAAGTGAGAAAAGACCGAAAAAATGCTAAAAATTGGGATAAAGAAGCGGCAGTTGTTTTGGCATTTGCTAATGATATTTGGAAAGTTAGACGATCGCTTGCCAACATCTCCACTTACATGATTTGTGACGATCATGATGTCACCGATGATTGGTTTTTAAATCGGGAATGGTGCGATCGCGTTTTAAGTAAACCCCTTGGTAAGCGCGTTGTCCAAAATGCCATGTTAGCTTATGCTATATTTCAAGCCTGGGGAAATACTCCTGAACAATTTCAGTCAGGACAACCAGGAGAAAAATTATTACTAGCAGCAAAACGTTGGTTAATGTCAGGAGGGAAAAACAACATCGCTTGGGAAAATGTCGCTAAACATTTAGGAATCCCTGTCGATATTTCGCCAAATTTACGTTACCAAGAAGATGAAAATACTCTAATTTTAAATCGACTATATCCCGATGGTACACAAAGTTTAATTTGGTACTATACTATCAGAAGTTTTAAACATGAAGTGATTGTCCTTGATACACGCACTTGGCGCGGTTATATCAAAGGTGAAAATAAAACAACTGAACCGCCAATGTTGTTAAGTCCGACTGCGTTTAAACAGCAAATTCAACAACCACTTCAAGAAACCGATAATTCCCAAATAGAAGCTACTTTCGTGGTAATTCCTACCAATTTAGTCAGTTTATCATTTGTGGATAGTTTTCAAAATTGGGATTGGGAACGCCATCAAGTTGATGATATAGATCATGTTTTTAATAGCGATGTGGGAGATTCTTGGAATTTTAATAAAGTGGGTTTTGGTAAGTTACTTTCTTACTTAATGGAACAGCGCGATCGCATCATAATTTTAACAGGTGATATTCATTACTCTGGTGCAGTCATTCTCAATTATTGTGCGCGTAATCTCGATAAAAATTCTCCTAAAGTTATAGCACAATTAACTGCTAGTGCCTTTAAAAATGAAGAAGCTACAACTAAATTAGTACATACAAAAATATCTTCTTTAGCACTCCAACAACCAGAAATTTGGGCTGGCTGGAATCAGCAACCAGAATTGTTTGAAGTACAAAGAATTCAAGAACTAATCCAAGTTTACAAGTTAGAAAATTCACCAGAAATTCCCTTATTACGTGAAGTGGATGCAGGTAGTTGGCATAATCAAGAGGTTTCTTGGTCGATCGCAGTTAACCACCAAAAATTTCTCCCAGATTGGTGGTATCGCACCGAATGGATCAAACGACAAAAATCCCAGCCAGCTGCTTGGGAAAAAACCAAAAATTCACCTTTGAACTCCGAATATAAAAGCTCATCAAATACCGGATCTTGGCTGGGGAAAAATCGCTGGTTTCAAGAAGGAGAAGAAGTTGTCGGATTAGCTAATTTTGGTTTAGTTTCTTTTAATTGGTCAAGCGAAAATGACGATGCTAAAGCAGTAATTCAAGATGTCTATTGGCGATCGAGTTGGGACAATCAGAGCATAGTTTACAGCAGATATTTTGTCCCCTTAAAATTAAAAACCTTGCCTTTACCAGTCCATGTAATTCCCTTGCACAGATCCCCGACTTCTTGAAGAAGTCGGGGATCTAGCTTGCTCTTAGCAACTGGAGTTTAAGGTAAAAAATGCTTAACCTTTCATCCTTCATCCTTTCCCTAATCCCTAACTATATATACCGATTTTGCAGATACTTTTTCAGCAAAATTGGCACAGCAAATAGGAGCGATCGCTTATCGTTTGCTTTTTCGATTAAACCCCGTTTCCGCAAAGACTGTACTGCTTTCAAAAACTCAGCATCAGATAAGGCTAATTCTGCTGGTTTATGGAAAATATCGGCTGTTTCTTGGTTGGCTAACCAGAGAATTACCTGTTTTTCAGATGCCGATAATCGTTGGTAATATTCTTCTAATTTTGGTTCTAATTCTCCTAAAAATAAGCTGGGATAGGATAAGTAGCGATCGACACTACCATTAAATAAATCTTCGATCGTAGAAGCTATTATATTTAACCAGGAAGGATTGCCGCCGTAAAGTTCGATCAGTTCCCCCCATTTATCCTCATCATTTAACCCTTTGTTCGTCAATATTTCCGCCGCAGCTTCTCCCAAACTGCCAAGTTGTAAGCTGCGACAATGGCGGTTTTCTCCTTCTAATGTAGCTATTTCTGTAGGTTTTTCCCAACTTAGGAGTAGCAAACAACTTTTGTGAAGGGAACAGGCTATTTCTTTTAAGAATTTAGCATAATTTTGGCATTCGGGAAGATAAGTTCCTGCTAATTCTCCACTGATAAATAGTTCTTGGAAATCGTCGAGAATAATCAGGCAAGAATGAGAACGCAGATAGTCGATTAGTGATAACAGTTCAGTTTCTCTATTTTTGGAAAAAAACTCTATTAAATTAGTTTGTAGGGATTTCAGGGTGAGGGTATTGGTACAGTTGCGCCAGATGATATATTCAAATTTATCTTGAATTTGTTCGACGAGTTCTCTAGCGAGGGCAGTTTTGCCAATTCCCGGTAATCCAAAGATAGTGACGATGTGGATATTTTCTTGCAGTATCCATTGTTTAAGAGTTGTTATTTCTGTGGTGCGGTTGTAAATGCGATCGGATTCCGGTGCTTCGGTTAAATCGTGGTGTTTTTCTGATTGGTTGGTGGTGGGATTTGTAGTAGGGGTGGAGGTGTGCGATCGATTTTTGGAATTTTCTTGATCGGGGCAACTTTCTCCACAAAGATTGATGCTACTTCCATAAAATTTACTTTGTGCAAAATTATTCCCAACATTATAATTAGAAATATTATACCGTTCCAATGTAGCGCGTAAGTTTTTTTTATTAACCTCTTCGTCTAATTCTTCTGATATCAGTTCCCATAAATTGCCTGCAACTCTTTTGACGTTAGCTTCAGTACAGTGATATTTATCTGCGATCTCTTTGTATTTTTGACTATTCCAAACCCCTGCTAACACAGCTTGTTGCAAACTATTTAAGTGTGTTCCCGTTTTAGCCCAACTTAAATCATCTGCCCATTTGAGGACTTCTTGAACATCCATCGGTGATACACATACTGGTTTGATTTGTACGCGATTTTACTACTTTTTGCACCCTTTTGCAACCTATTGCGACTAAACTATACTTTTTGCTACTAATGGGGTTTAAAAAGGTGCGATCGAAGTCTATACCAGATTAGACTTTTCATAACTATGGTAAATCTGAAATAACGTCATAATAGAAAAAACAGGAAAAATTTATTGATTGCCTAAAATAAGTTAAGCGTTTATGGCTTTACCTTTGATTCCGATAATAATAGCTGTTGCAGCAAGTGCAGCAGGTGTAGCAGGAGGAGCTACAGTCGTCTGCAATTGGGATAATATTCTTTACGCTATGAAGGGAAAGAAAATAGCGGTTTTGGGTAAAAGAGAAGTTGGTAAAACAACTCTTTTACAATACCTGGAAAAGGGTATTCTAATTGAACATTACAAGCAAACAATTGACAAAAAAGAAATAGAAAGAAAGCGAATTAAACTTGGCGATTTAGATATCTATCTTAGAAAGACTGATGATGTTTCCGGTTCTAAAGATGCCTATGGTGTATGGAAAAATATTTTCGATAGTTCTGATTTAATTTTGTATATTGTCCGAACAAATGAACTTTTAAATCTTAATCCAACAACAGAAAAAAGATGTCAAGAGGATCTGGGACAAATACATGGCTGGATCAAAGAATCAAAAGCTAAAAAACAGTTTTTTATTGTGGGAAATCATTGGAGTTCTGACCCTGAATTTCAAAAGCTGACTCCTGACACAATGGGAAACTATGTCGATCGCTTTAGGGCATTACCAGTAGTCAAGAAGATGACCCGACTTGCTGGTGGATCGGCTACAGTCAAGGTTGCTCTTGGTAGTTTGGCAACAGAAAGAGATGCTGACTACCTAATTACAAGAATTTTTGAGCAGGTGGAGAAATGAAAAGTTTATTCTTTTGGGCTCAAAGCCTTGATAATAAAGCTCCTGATTTAATTTTTAAAGATAACGAACAACTAACTGATAATTCGGAGCGTCAACAAATTGTTTCTAAAATTTACGAAGTCTCAGGAAAAAAATTAGAGTTTTCTTCACCGAATTCAGAAGTAACTATTCGCTTTAGCGATCCCAAGTTTGTTATAGAAACTTTACCCATTGAAAAAGACCAAGCAAATCGTCTGGCTCCTATTGTGATTTATGGAGAACTACCGGAAGAATTTTCGCCCGATTGGATTGAACGTAGTTGCAGTGAAATTAGAGAAGTTGTTGCTCATAAACTAAACCGAACTTTGAACAGGGATGCAGTAACAAAAATACAAGAATGGTTTAAAAGCGTTTTGGAAGCAAAAAAAAAGAAGGTCGATATCCAGACGCAGGGGATCGTCTGGATGGGGGCAACCGTAGCAATATTTTTAGTAGGTTGGATTCTTCAAGCACAAGGAATTCAACTAACCCTTTTGGTAGTGACTGGTTTAATCGCCTTAAACAATTTATTGGTAATGACACTTCAAATCTTTCTGCTCAACTTTTTTCACAGACAAGGGAAAAAGAGATAGAAAAGGTAACAAGTCTACAAAATTATCCTGACAAAAAAAGTGAAAAAATGAATTTTGATGCCATCTCACCTAAAAAGAGAAAAGCTATTCTAGTTCTTTCTGCTGAAGAGTTAACTAGATTGGAGTACACGCCACAAGCAAATGAACTTCTCGTAAATGAGCAAGTTTACCTTTTAAATCTTACAGATGAATTAGAAGGTTCCTTGGCGCATAAGCTAGAGAGCAGCGGACTTTTAGAACCAGGTAGCTTGTTAATTCAAAGCCCTTACGATACATCAGACTATGCTGTTATTGATAAAGCATCTTCAACTTTTGCATTAGCAAAGTATTTTCATTTCACTACTCTATGTGGTTTATTAGGTGCGCGAGAAGTTACGGTAGAACAGATTGAGGTAAAAACTTCAAAAGGTAAGCAGTTGTTCAGAGGCTCTGTCGATAGTCTCTATGCTAAAGGAAATCTTGAAGGACAAAGCAAAACTTTTGAAGAAATGCGTAGAAACCTCAAAATCAAGAGTAAATTCGATGGTGGAAAGCCAGATTTGGAAGCCGCAGAGTCGCATCTTAAGCAATATCAATTGCTGAGTGATATATCAATGAAATCCCTGATAGACCAAAGAAAAGGAAGCAATCCGATTAAGAGTCGGGAATTAACCTTGAGCCTTAGTGAGGAGTCGAGAAAAACGCTGAAGGTTATATCCGATCTCCAAATTCCAACCTATCTGAACTTACAGGCTCAAATCGAGCAGATTAAGAAAGAGATATATGAGTTCACTTTAACAATTAAGGTTGAATTTTAATCATCAATTATGTAATTAGGCGATCGCTTTTTTCCACACAAAGGCGATCGCTCTTTCTTTTAGCAATATTAAATATTTAAAAATACCCAGGTTCAACCAAGTAATACTATCAGAAATAACCGCTTGGGTTTCTGGTATATTTAAACCATCATTCTCACTCATTGATTAATAGTGACCCGTTTTATTCACGACCAATTCGCCAAGGACTATCTCGAAGAACTCCTCACCCCCTATGGGGATTTACTTTCTGCCAGCACAATTGCGAACCGTAATTGTGGTGATTCATCAATTACCCCGTAGCTTAGATACTCTTTGGCTAAGGGTTTTAGGACGTGGTAAAGTGCAAGCACAAGCAATTGATGAACTAGAACAACTCCCCACAGATAATCCTTTTCGAGCTAATGCGTTAATTTTACTCAATCGCTTAAAAGCCGATTTACAATCTAATCAAAGCACAAATTCGGAGGATAGAGAGTTAATTATGCGGTTATCTCCTCTTTTCGATCAACAACTAGAAGCAGCACAACTTTCGGGTTTTCAACAAGGAGAACGTCTAGTTGTCGAGAATTTATTGCGGTTCCGTTTTGGTACGGTTGATGAAGACTTAGCTTCAATTATTAACCCTGTGTTGAGTTTACCGCCGTCAGAATTTACACCATTGTTGATGCAGTTATCCCGTCAGGAGTTAATCGATCGTTTTCGCGGTGATTATTGATGATTTCGGCATAGCGATCGCTTTTTTCCACATCCAGGCGATCGCTCTTTGATTTTAGAGAAAGCGATCGCTTTTTTCCACACAAAGGCAATACTTCTCTCTATGAGAGCATAGTGTCGAAATACCGTAACCTTATGCCTATCCTTTGAAACTTGGTTTTTTTCGTCATAATATTATGTTTGGTATGCGAATTCTCTAAGTTCATGCCGCGTCCTTGCAGGACTTTGGTTCATTGCCCGATCGCGTCGCGTCCTATCGAGAATCACTCAGCAATGATATCCTAACAAACAAGGAATCAAAATTTTAACATAAATAATGCCGCAATACGATCTGTATCACGATGAAGTTAAGAATGCCTTGATTAAAGATGGCTGGACTATAACTGACGACCCTTATACTTTAGAGTATAAAGGCTTACGTTTGTATATAGATTTAGGAGCCGAAAAATTATTAGCTGCCGAGAGAGAAGAACAGAAAATTGCCATAGAAATCAAAGTCTTTAACAGCATTTCACAAGTAACTGAGCTACAAAAAGCGATTGGGCAGTATAATATGTATCGAAGTATATTGCGTCGGGTTAGCCCAGAGCGAAAGTTATATTTAGCAGTTACTCAAGAAGTTTATCGCGATTTCTTTCAACAACCTGCCATTCAAGATATTGTGAGCGATCAAAGCATTGACTTTATTATTTTCGATCCAGAACGGGAGGTAATTATCCAATGGCTAAATTAGAAAATTACAGGCAAATAATTACCAAGATTCTCCAAAAGCACGCTCAACATCAACCCAGTCATGGCGAAATTGAAGCTCTATTAATTTGCGATCCGATCGCAGATAATTACTTGTTACTCGATACTGGATGGGATCGAACGGGAAGAGTCCATGCTGTTGTAGTTCATTTGAGGATTGTTGCAGAAAAAGTCTGGATTGAGTCAGATGGAACTGAAGAAGGAATTGCTTTAGAACTCTTACAATTAGGAATTCCTAAAGAAGATATTGTTTTGGGATTTATTCGTCCAAATCGTCGTCATTTAACCGATTTTTCAGTAGCCTAACAAAGCCACCAGAGCAGAATATGAGTGTCAAGCAGGTAGCTCATTCCCATTGCTGAAGTTCCTCTTCTGGTAGAGGTTCAAAAAATGCCTCTCCCAGTTGTCCTATCAGTAGTCCTGGGGTACGAGGTTGGGTGTCTTCTTGATTTAAGCCTAAACGGAAGTCGTGAATTAAATCATAAATTTCTGTAAGCTTCTCTTCTGGTATATCTTTTAGTTCTTGTATGATTTTCTGGATTAGCATAAATCCTCCGGTGTTGAATTGTTTATGCAGCAACTTCTTTACAGTTAGTATCAGTTTAGATTTTAACAAATGCGTCGCTCTTTGATTTTAGAGAAAGCGATCGCTTTTTTCCACACAAAGGCGATCGCAAACATAGCAGGCGTACTAGAAATTGGTGGTGACAGCAAAAGCGATTATAATTGAATAGCCTAACTCACCCAGCAATATTAGTAATGTTTATTACAACACTCACCGACACCGGACAGATTAGCCTTCCCCAAGAAATTCGGGATCATCTCAAACTGGTCAGTGGTAGTAAAATTGATTTTATCATCGATGAATCCGGTCAAGTTAAACTCATTCCTCTTCATGTTTCTGTAGAATAATTATCAGGAATTTTACACCGTTCTGGCATTAGGAAAGCTACCCAAGAAGAAATGGAAGTTGCTATTTCTGAGGGAGCAAATGATCGCACTTGATACAAATATCCTCGTTCGCTATCTCACTCGCGATGACGAACAGCAATGGCAGGAAGCGATCGCACTTATTAAACAAAATCAGCCTTGTTTTATTACCAATATTGTTATTTGCGGTGTTTGCTCAGTTCATTCAGTCTGCTCACGGTAAAGTGTTGTATGGCATGGACGCTTTGCTGTCTAACGCGGATAGCATTGCTTCTACCGCTTGGCCCAATCACGGCAACGTTTGGCTACCCGGTTGGTTGGATGCCATCAATAACACAACTAATACTCTATTCCTAATGATCGGCCCTGGTGATTTCTTGATTCACCATGCGATCGCATTAGGTCTGCACGTCACCACCTTAATTTGCGTTATTTATGTTCAAAATTCAGTAATTATTAGGGTTTCAGAATTTGTTAATTACCATTATGTCAGGAAAAACACAGTTATTAGATATAATTAAAATCTTTCTTAAGAAGAAGGTATATTTCGAGAATTGTCAGGGATACTTTGATATATTGATGCAGAAATGTTGATGAAGTTGGAGTAGTTATGATTAGCTTTATAACATCGGTTTCACTGATTTTTTTGGTGTTGTGGACAATTTGGAGTGCTACCCAAGAGGCAGTTAAAACCGGAAAGCGCCTGCATCAAATTCCCTGTGCCAACTGTCAATATTTTTCGGGTGATTATCACCTTAAATGTGCTTTACACCCCAAAGCAGCCCTCACAGAAGAAGCAATTAATTGTTTAGATTATTGTTCCCCAAATAGATACATCTAAGATGGAAAGAGTATATATAATGTAGAGACGTTATATATAACGTCTCTACATGAATCAGCCGGATATGATATTGCCCTGCAACCTTTTCCCTTCAAGGGTTAATAATCCCATAATAAAGGGCAGCAACAAACAATAAAATTGCCGTAAATAACATAATTACAACTCGCGGAATTTCCCAAAGAGGTAATTTTTTACTGACTTGATTTTCTGTTTTTACCTGAGTACTTAACTCAGATTCGGTAATGTTTGATTGTTCGTAATTCATCTCATCAAGTGTTAATTCAATTTGGTTATAAATCAAAGTAACTACTAATATTTCTAACTACTTACAGCTAAAGAAAGAGATTAAAATGAAGATGGATTGTAATAATTACTACGTTTTTCAATACAGGGTTCAGCAAAATTCTGTACAGACGGATTCGGCTGCGTTCTGAGCAAAATCTACTTTAGGTATGAGGTAAATATAGTAAAAAATAGGAATTATAGAGTCAGAAATCTTGTAAATTTTAATTATATTAAGTAATGTTTGCTAAATTGGAAGGTTAATTATCATGGCTTATTCTGCAACTAAAGCCCAACTTAAACGCATCTTAATTGTCGATGATATGCAGGACAACATATCTCTTCTAGAAGCGATTTTAGTAGAAGAAGGATATGTAGTTGATACTGCTAATAATGGCAAAGCTGCCTTAGCGAAGGTACAAACTACACCACCAGATTTAATTTTACTGGATGCGATGATGCCCGGAATGGATGGCTATGAATTAACTCGACGCATTCGAGAACAAAAAGATCTGCCTTTTATTCCGATCGTATTAATCACTGCTTATGAGAATATGAATGCAGCCCAAGCTTTAGATTTAGGGGCTAATGACTTTGTGCGTAAGCCGATCGAGTATGATGAATTAATGGCAAGAGTCAGAGCTTCTTTAAGGCTAAAAGCGACGTAAAAATTGCCCAAAATTTAAGGAAGTGTTTCTGTTAATTTAGTTTCTAGCGGTAAAGTAACGGTGAAAGTGGAGCCTGCTCCCACCTGAGAGACAAGCTCTATTTTGCCTTGCATTAATTTTACCAATTGCCAGACAATTGCTAACCCTAAGCCAGAGCCATTAGACCAAGAACTACCGCTATTTTTAGCCTGATAGAAAGGTTCAAAAATATGAACTTGGTCTTCTGGTGCTATGCCAATTCCTGTGTCCATAACCTCAATACACCAGTCACTATCACCTAGTTTTTGGCAAGTTAAATTAATCACTCCTGAATTGGTATAACGAATTGCATTAATGAGTAGGTTCGTGATAATTTGTTGTAATCGCAAAGGAGCAGTTAATACTGTTTCAGGAGCGCGATCGCAATTTTTCACCACTTGTAACTGTTTTTCATTAGCTAAAGGCTCCCAAAGTTCGACTATATTGTTAATTAAAGAACGTACATCGGTTGGTTCTAAAGACAGTTTAATTTTGCCAGAGGAATAGCAAGCAATATCTAGTGCATCGTTAATTAAATACAGTACCTGTCTCCCATGTTGTATTACCCGCTCAACATATTCCAAATTAGCCACAGAATCTCGCCTTTGTGTATCTCTGTTATGCGATCGTAAAAATAGCTCTGCATAACCAATAATTACACTTAAAGAATTTTTTAATTCATGAGCTAATTGACAGAGATTATATTGATGAGCTTTCACTAAGCAAGATAGTTCTTGAACTTGTTGATTAGTTAATTCTACATGATTTTGTAATCCTTGTAATTCTTGGAAGCGCTCATCTACATAAATTTTGCAGCACTGAAAAATAGCTTGCTCAATTGTCGCATTAATCACATTATAAGCTCGGATTACTTGTGGAACCTTACCCTTTAGTAGATCTGGCTCTAAAGTAGAAAATATTACTTGACGCAGTAAACGATATTCTCGCACAATTTCTGTTGGCACAAAACCTTGTGCTGCCCTCAGAGTAACGGGAAATAAATTCTCTTTTACAATTGTGTCAATATTACTTGCTTCATCATGGGAAAGGACACTTACCATTGCTCTTAAAATTTCGTGTAAGTGATTCTGTATTGCTGAACTTGGTAAATTGTTAGCGCTGGAAATTTGCCTATCTAAGTAAACCGCTTCGACCCAGCTTTCCGTGATTATATCTGTTTTTTCAACAAGCAATTGACTAAAATCCATATCTTAAAAAGTCCAGAGATAAAATATTATCATAAAAGTAACATGAGAGAAGTTAATTCTGTGTGTTTAATCCAACAAGATAAAACCAATGTTATTTATTCCTTTGGGTAGATGACTAAACTAATATTTTTATTTCATTTAAGTTGTTTGTCCTGTGCGTCAGACTGTAAAATTTGGGCAAGTCACAGGAATTTTTAGTTCTGACGCACCCGTTGGATGATAACTAGCAACTTGCGTTAGTAGCTGCAAAAAGCCAAAATTAATCAATGGAATCTAAAATTGTGTTTGGGAATGCCCAGAAAGAAGGGACAATGCGTGGGGGTTGGTTTATTGGTCATTTTATGCCAGATAATGACCCTCGTTCCACCTCTGATTTAGAAGTGAAATGGGCGGTTCATCCAGCAGGAGATGGTAGGCGAGAATGGGCGATGAACGCCGAAGCAACTACGCTTTCTATTTTGATTTCGGGAAGATTTCGGGTGCAATTTCCAGAGTCAGAAATTGTCTTATCTAATCAAGGAGATTATGTGCTTTGGTGCCCTGGTATACTTCATACTTGGGTAGCAGAATCAGATTCTACTATTTTAACAGTGAGATGGCCTTCAAAATCGGGCGATAGTGTGGGAATGGGTAAGAGTTAATTGAGTTGGGGAACTAAAATTTTTCCGGTATGACCTGCTTGATTATAACTTTCTAGGGTGGATGGTGCGATCGCTCCTCCCCTCCCTTCTTCCACCAAAGCAACACAAGCACCCCCAAAACCTGCACCTGTCAAACGTGCGCCAAAAACACCAGGAGTTGCTTGCAAAATTCCGACTAAAGTATCCAAAGCGGGGACAGAAACTTCGTAATCATCGCGTAAACTCGCATGGGAAGCATTCATTAATTCGCCAAAACGTTGGGGAGAAATTCCTTGAATTGCTTCTAAAACTCGGTTATCTTCAGTAACAACATGACGGGCGCGACGACGCAAAGGTTCTGGTAAAGATTCTACTATTTCTGGGTTGCTAATATCTCTTAATGCTTTGACTCCCAAAATTCGCGCCGCTTCTTCACATTCGGCGCGTCGTTTGTTGTAACCACTTCCGGCTAAAGTGCGAGGTACACCACTATCGATGATGACAATTTCAGCGTTTTTAGGGAAGGGGAGAATTTGCCGATCGAGCGTTCTAGTATCTAAGAATAGCATGGAATAGCGATCGGCTAAACTCGAAGCCATTTGATCCATAATTCCGCATTGTACCCCAGCATAATTAATTTCTGCTAATTGAGCAATTTGGGCGATTTGTACATCATCAATAGGTAAATTTAGAAGTAATTTCAAGCCGCGCAAAGTGCTAACTTCTAAAGCAGCACTGCTAGACAAACCCGAACCCATTGGAACGGAAGATGTCACATATAAATTTAGCGGTGGAACTGAATATCTGGCTTTTTCTAACAAATCGATACAGCCAAAAATATAACTAGCAAAACCTTGTGGCGGAAGCTCATTTTTAGCAATACTAACTTTTTCGTCAAGTTCTGCTGAATAAAAATGGTGTTGTTCATCATGACTATAACCCAACTGCACCGTTGTTTTTTGAGGAATAGCAGTAGGAAGAACAAAACCATCATTATAATCAGTATGTTCGCCGAGTAAATTTACTCTTCCCGGTGCGCTTGCTTCAATTTCAGGAGATTGATTGAAAATATCTTGAAAGGTTTTCATGATTAATATATTTCTCAACTAACAAAATTTGCCAGGGCGATTTCTAATCGCGGCTACACAAAGGAAGTCCGCGAAGGCGGACTAAAATTAAATTTCTCTTCAAACCTGCGGAGGCAGGTTTTGTCTGTGTAGCCGCGAATTCCATTCGCCAAGGCATTCTTAAATCTCCAAAGGAACAGCACGCAACCTTCCTGCTACTTCAATACTAGGCCAATTCGGATCTAAAGTCAGATTTTCCAACTTTCCATCCTCAAGAATCACAAAAGTATCTTCTATTTTAGCTCCCGGTAAACTAGGATTCCAAGCCATAGCCATATTTGCTTCTAAAGTATCAGTAGTAGTGGGATTTGCCACAACTTCTCGCGCCAAATAACCTGTCGTTCCCCCTTGATGATGTTCGCGAATAGCATTAGGAAACCCGTGCTTTTCATAAGCATTTGCTAAAACATCATAAACCGCATTTAAAGATGTTCCAGGTTGGCAAAAATTCAAAGCTTCCGCTTCAATTTCTCTAACATGACGATGCAAATTTGCGTCTTCATCTTTCAAGCGGTCAAAAACCACAAATCGGGTAAGATTGGCAAATAAACCATAACCCCTAGCGCAAAAAACCAACATCGCTTGTCGCCCGATTTTCTCCCCAGTTGGTGTAGCATGACGATAAAGCGGTAAACGCCTTTCCCCAGCAACCAAAGTTAAAGCGGGATGTAAACCTCTCGCCCATAAAGCTTCAGCACCCGCACCCGCAAGTTGGTATTCTGTCCAATTAGAATTAGCAGCTTTTAACACTTCCGTCATCGCCTCACTCGCCTTACGCCCGACTTGACGATAACGTTCTAATTCACTGGGCATCATCACTCGTTTATGCTGTTGTAAAGATGGGGGTAATCGCTTTTCTACGTGGGGAATTGGTCGATCGCTCAACACCTTCCCCCCATTAGTAACTTCCTTTATAAAATTTTCGCACTGAGAAACATCTGCCCAAGGATAGATAAAAAACTGAAAATTCGCCGGAATTTCTTCATCTTTAAACCGTTGGGCTTCAATTTCATTTGTTAGTATCCAGGCATTTTCTTGAGTTACTAAAACTTCCGCAACTCCGGTTTCTGCTGTTAATAAAACTGTGTGGGAAGCGCCAGCAGTCGCCCAGGAAAACCAGTCTGTTCCTTTGATGCGAATTCCTTGGGCTTCTGTTTCGCTTAAAGCATTGCGGATTAAATTTAATTTTTTGTCAACTTCTTCGCTGTGTTGATTCATGGTATTTTTAGTACGCAGATGAAAGCAGATAAACGCAGATGTAGATGAAGGTTAATTTGCTGATATTTGAATTATTTTAAAACCGCAAAGGACGCAAAGAGCGCAAAGAAAGAAAGAGAAGAAAGAGGAGCTTTATTACTAACCCTCGATCCTCTTGATTCTCTTCTTTGCGTTCTTTGCGCTCTTTGCGGTTCAAAAAACATTCTAATTACTCACACTTGTACAGGAGTTTCTAAGTTTACAATTACTGCTTGTAATTCTTTCGCCTTTTCTTCAGGAAGTGCGTCGTTAGCAAACATTCCTGCTGCTAATTCGGTTCCGGCGAGATATTTTAAACGGTCTTTTGTGCGGTAAGGTGGGTAAAATTGAGCGTGTAAATGGGCTTCGGGATGGGGTTTTCCATCAGTCGGGGCTTGATACCACGCCATTAAATAAGGGAAGGAACGATTCCACAAACCATCATATTTTAAAGTGACGGTTTTTAAGGCTCTAGCTAAGGATTTTATTTGTGGTTCGGAAAGGTCGATAAAAGTAGCTACTGGTTCAATTGTTGCCAGCCAAACTTCGTAAGGGTAACGCGCACAAACGGGGACGAAAGCAACAGCATGATCGTCTAAATAAATAATGCGTTGGTTGTCTTCTATCTCTTTTTGAATTAAGTCTTGTAGCAATCCTTTTTGATGTTCTTGGTAATATGCTTGCTGTCTTGACAACATTTTCGCTGGAACTGGGGGAACGAAAGGATAGGCGTAAATTTGTCCGTGCGGATGTTGTAAAGTTACCCCCATTTCTACGCCTTTATTTTCAAAGGGTAAGACATATTGAATGTGGGGATGTTCGCTGATTTTACGAGTTCGATCGCCCCACACCTGCAACAATAATTCTAAATGCGACAATTCTAATTCACCTAAAGAGGCGTGCGGGTCTTGGGTGAATACCACAACCTCGCACGCCCCATTTGCTGGTAAAGTTTCCACAATGTTGACTGGTGGGTTATTTGCTGCCACAGTCATTGAGGGAAAGCGGTTATCGAAAACCGCAACATCGTAACGTCCTTGGGGAAGTTCAGTCGGAAAATTTGGATCTTTAGTGGGCGCTAACGGGTTATACTCTGGAGGCGGCATGAATGTGCGCCCCTGTCGATGACTCGCGTAAGCCACCCACTCGCCTCGCAATGGATGCCAGCGCAAGTGGGGGTTTGCGGCTATTGGTTCATTGCTGGGACTAGGCGGGGTGATTCCCTCCGCAATGGGGTATCTGCTGTACAGTGTCAGCTGGCGACCATCCGGTTTCAATAGCTCCTGGGAATACAACATTATGGTTTTGTGCCCACGCAGCTTTTACTTTACTGAGCATAGCGTCTTCTTCCTCTTCGATTCCCCTACCTAGAGTCGCAGATGCAATTTCTTCGATCGGGAATTTCGGAGTACGATCGGCATACAATAAACCGTTGGCTTCTTGGAAGGTGTCGGTTAACTGGGTATAACAGAAACCGCTGAACATTTCTGTTTTGTTCACTACATCCAATAATGCTGTATATCTGATTTGCAGTTCCGAGAGATCTTGAGAACGTACATATCCCCAAGCTTTCCGATCGTCTCTTCCAGCATAAGCAATCCCACCAAATTCGGTTAACATGATCGGTTGTCCTTGATGAGGATAACCGTCGAGGGTGAGTACTCTTCCTCCGGGACGTTGGCGATCGAACAAATCTGTTAACTTAACTTCAGGGCCGTAGCGTCTAGCTAACCGAGTTGGTCTATTATCATAATCGTGAATCGCCAAAATGTCAGTAGCGGCGCTTTCCCATCCATCGTTACCCACAACTGGACGAGTCGGATCTAAGGTTTTGGTTAGGTGGTAGAGTGTTTGGACTAAATGACGATGCGCGTCTGTCGCCGTTAAGTCGGGAACTCCCCAAGATTCGTTAAAGGGCACCCAAACGACAATACAAGGATGGGAAGCATCTCGTTGGATCACTTCAGTCCATTCTTTTGTCAGGCGTTCCACTGCTTTCGGGGTAAAGCGATAAGCAGAAGGCATTTCTTCCCAAACCATTAACCCTAGCACGTCCGCCCAATACAAGAAGCGAGGATCTTCGATTTTTTGGTGTTTGCGAACGCCGTTGAAACCCATTGCTTTGACTAGTTCCACATCTCGCCGCAATGCTTCGTCAGATGGGGCGGTCATTAAGCTGTCAGCCCAGTATCCTTGATCTAGAACTAGGCGCAGATAGTAAGGTCTTCCGTTCAGCATAAAGCGATCGCGTTGTGTCCCCACTGTCCGCATTGCTGTATAAGATTTTATTTGATCCAGCAATTCGCCATCAGACCATAATTCAACTTCTGCATTGATTAAGGTCGGCTTTTCAGGACTCCACAGCAATTCGTTCCGGTAGTCATCGATACCAGGGTCGGAAAGGGCGATCCGGCGATGAATTTCTCCGTTAATTACTTCGTAAGTATCATTAACTAACAGAGTGCAACCAACGGACAATCTCACCTTGATTTCGATACCATTGCGCTTTTCACCTGCAACGAACGCTTCAAAACCAATTTCCCAACGTTCAAAATGTGGTGTCCAACGAATGCGATCGATATAAGTAGAAGGAACAACCTCAGCCCAAACTGTCTGCCAAATCCCACTAGTGCGCGGATACCAGATACTATGAGGCTCTAACTGCCAATCTTGCTTTCCGCGAGGTTTAGCTAAATCTTGCGGGTCGTCTTCTGCCCAAACAGTAATCCGTTGCGACCCATTATGATTTAATACCGGGGTAATATCAATACTAAATGGGGTATGTCCGCCTTCGTGATCCGCCATAAATTGACCATTCACCCACACACGGGCACGATAATCAACCGCCCCGAAGTGCAACAACACCCGGCTGGATTTTAAATATTCAATTTTAGAGTTTAAATTAACGGATTCGGAATCTTCAGTTAACTCTGGCAGGTCAAATTCTCTTTCGTACCAACAGTTCGGGTGAAAACCAGTATCGCCAATGCCGCTTTTCTTGGATTCTGGCGCAAAGGGAACTTCAATGGTTTGAGTCCAATCGGAAATATCACTCGGTTGAGTGTAGGTTCCATCATCGTCAAAAGTGAATTTCCACGAACCGTTCAGACAGATCCAATGAGAGCGTTGCAGCTGAGGTCGCGGATACGCTCGTTCATTCTGATAGAAACTAAAGGTCGCGCCGGAATTGCTTGACCCGTTGTAACAGTTTTCTAACCACTTACCTAAAGAGTACATATTAGTCTTCTTCCCAAGGACAGATCTCTATATCTAGATTACCCATAAGTAGGAAACTATTAACTCTTTAGGGCTATTTTTATCAAAAAATTTTCTTAACCAGACTGAACTAGCGCTAGCCGCAACTTCCGCTTCTATTATTTGCTGAGAACGGCTGTTTTAGCTGTCTGAATTAAATCTCCCATTGAGGAATTAAAGTCAGGTAAAACCTCAAAAGCTCGATCTAAACCCGTCAGTTCTAACAGCATCTTAACTTGATGGCTACTCGATTTTAGCAATAATTTACAATTAGCAGCCTTAGCACTTCTGAAAATGGAAATTAAAGCCATTAACCCGGAATTACTAATAAAAGTGACGTTGTGTAGTTCCAGGTAGAAAATCTTGACACCTGCCGCTATTAAGCTCTCGATTTCTTGACGGAATTGAATGGCATAATGACTATCTAAAATTTCGGGAGATTGAATGGTTTTAACGAAAATACTCATGATTTTAACCCTCTTTTAGTAAATAAAAATGTTTGGTAAGGGGACTGGGGATTGGGTACTGGGGACTGGGGACTGGGGACTGGGGACTGGGTAGAGTTTGAGTTTTGAGTTATAGAGTTTTCTTGCCCCTCTGCCCCCCTGCCCCTCTGCCCCTCTGCCCCCCTGCCCCTCTGCACCCCTGCCCCTCTGCACCCCTGCCCCTGGAGCCCCTGGAGCCCCTGGAGCCCCTGGAGCCCCTCTGCTCCCCAATCCCAATCACCTCAAAATCTGACATTCGTGGAAGTAGCGATCGATCGCATTTTCCAAAGGCGGTAGCAACACTCCTCTTTCACTCCCCAGAACGCTGTAAGATGGGCGGGGTGCTAGTAAACTGAGAGCTTGCATCGAACAAGCTTCAATTCTGCTGACATCCAAACCGCTTTGTTTAGCGGCAAATTTCGCCAAATCTGCCCAAGAACTTTGACCAGGGTTGGCTAAATGCCACAAACCGCACTCACCATCAATTAACAAATCCAAGCTGGCATTCACTAGGTCTGGGATGTATGTTGGTGAAACCACACTATCGGCAGCTGCTAAAAACGGTTGTCCTGATGCCAGGGTGCGTAAAGCAATGGTGAGAAAATTGTATTCATCCCAGGGGCCGAAAAAGGCACTGGTACGCACGACTAAGGATGTGGGATGAACCTTAAGAACTCGTACTTCTGCCTCTGCTTTGCTACGTCCATAGACATTTAAGGGGGAGACAACATCGCTTTCTACATAAGGAGCAGCCCGAGTTCCGTCAAAGACGAGATCGGATGAAAAGGTCAATAGTGCTACACCCCTGATGGCGCAAGCATCGGCTAAGATTGCCGGACCGATCGCATTTGCCCGTAAACAAGCATCCGGTTCCTTTTCCGCATCATCTACCCGCACGTACCCAGCAGCGTTAATCACCGCCCAAGGTTTTAAGTCTGTTAAAGTGCGATCGACAGATATAGGATCGGTAATATCCATCTTTTGCCGACACAGCAGATGATAAGGAATTCCCCGCATCTCACAAATTCGCGCAAAAGCTTGCCCTAATGTGCCTCTAGCGCCGACTATTACCAGGGAACGGGGGGGGACTGGGGACTGGGGACTGGGGACTGGGGACTGGGAAATTTTTGATTGGATTTCCCCTACATCTGTTGGGCGCACACACGGGTGCGCCCCTACATCTGTTGGGCACAGGGAAACAGGGGGATAAATCAACCGCTGGGGACGATGCCACCATCCGGGAACATCTAAAACTGGATGATCGTAAGTTCGTTTCGTTGCTAAGTCGCGCAGCATTCGGGCTAAGGCGGTAGGGCGGGGTTTGGGGGAACGTAAATCAAATACACCCGACTCGTAGCAACCTTCAACCCTGGTTACTAAACTGTTCCAGTCGTAAGATCCTAAAAGCGACCAAGCTGTAATTGCCCGAATATCCACACCTTCTTTCCGCACGCTAGTAGCAGCATCCCAAACTTCTTTTAACCAGCGCAACTGTTCTTCACGAGTGCAACCATGATGCACTTCGGTAACGGCAATGGGCAGTTTGTAACGTTCCCAAGTTTCTTTTATTAATACACTTGGCCCTGCGATGCCTTCGGCACAAACTCGCACTGCTTCCACATCGGCGTATTGGTGTCTTCCGTTGCCACCATGAGTCCAATGAGGATAGTTTTCTAGATGTTCGTCTAAAAAGCGATCGCTAGTCAAGTAATGGTTCATCCCGATCATGTCCGGTGGACAGGGATGTTCTAAAAACCACTCTAGTTCAGCAACGCTTACTCCACTCCAACATAAATAACCCCACAAAGGATGCTTGCGGTTAACTCTTCCGCACAATAAATCAAAACTCAACCAACGGCGTTCATTCTCAAATTCTGCCTGATACGCCATCAAGGGTGTACTGAAAACTTTGCACAAATCCTCGGTTTGCACTAGTTTTGCATTTGGGTTAACCTGACGAATGGCTTGCATTGACAAGACAATGGCGCGACATTGATTTAACAATGCACAGATAAAGGTGGCGTTATCCCGTGCGTGCGGATACCAATGCCCATATAATCCGCTAAAACGGGCAGTAGTTAAGGGTTCGTTGACGGGTGTAAATAGCTCTACCCAAGGGTAACGCTGTTGCACAGCTTGGGCAAATTGGGCGAGTTCAGGGGCAAAGTTGCGATCGATCAAGCTAGTATGACTTGGGCCGCTACCATGATGCACTAAGCCAACAATCGGACGAATACCCAATTCTTGCAAGTATTCTAAGCGTCGATCTGCCCAAGACCAATTAGCATTTTGTAACCCATTGGGGGCAATTAATTCCCAGAGTACAGGGTAACGGATGGTGCGGATGCCAAGTTCTGCAAATAAGTTTAAGTCGTCTAAGCGTGTTCCGTGACCGTTGCGTTCTAGTTGGTTGAAAAAGCGATCGCCAACTCGGTTAACAGTACACTCCACACCCGCCCACATTTCCATTTTTAAACTTTGAATTTCTGGAGAATTATTCCGCAATAATTCCTGATTTAATGCCGCCGTTACCATTAAATACACCTCAATCGTTTGTGGATTTTAGATTTTAGATCTTCGATTTTTTGATGAATCAAGCGTTCGGAGAATCGGCCATCTAAAATTATTGTCTATCCCATGCTTAAGGTGTTAACCAAACTTGGGAAAACAGTATTTATTTCCCAGTCGTAGGGGCAATTCATGAATCGCCCCTACCTCAATTCCCAACTAATGTTTACCGTTACCGTCTGTAGTGACGGACGCGATCGCATTATGTTCCCCAATCATTTCCTTAACAGATCCATTTTGAATGTAATTGTCTGTGCGATCCATTGGTTGCAAAACCAGCGGTTTTTCTGGCTCTTTGGTGCGAATTTCTTTGAAGACCGTCAGCGCTTGAGCTACGCATTGATCCATGTTGTAATACTTGTAAGTTGCCAACCTTCCCACAAAATATACTTCGGGAATAGCATCAGCTAATGCTTTATATTTCTTGTAAAGTTCGGCATTTTCTGGACGTGGTACTGGATAGTAAGGATCTCCTTCAGCTTGGGGGAATTCGTAGACAATGCTAGTTTTAGAATGTTCCTGTCCGGTGAGGTATTTAAATTCAGTGCAACGAGTGTATAAATGTTCGTTGGGATAGTTAACTACGGGCGCTGGTTGATGTACTGGTTTGTTATGGGTTTCGTGTTTGAATTCTAGCGAACGATAAGGTAATTTACCGTAACGATAATCGAAGAAAGCATCAATTGGCCCTGTATAAATCATCTGACGATAGGGGATGACATTTTGGATTTCCCGATAATCAGTATTGAGCATTATTTTGATGTTTGGATGAGATAACATTTTCTCAAACATCGCTGTAAAACCGTGCAATGGCATTGCTTGGTAAGTGTCGGTAAAATAGCGATCGTCCCGATTAGTCCGAGTAGGAACACGCGCTGTCACCGATTTATCTAATTCTGATGGGTCCATATCCCATTGTTTCCGAGTGTAGTTACGGAAAAATTTCTCGTAAAGTTCTCTTCCAACTTTACTTACAACTACATCTTCGCTAGTGCGGATATACTCTTTTTTCTCGGCAACTTTGGCAAAGAATTCTTCTAGTTCAAATGAGGTAAGATTCAATCCGTAAAGTTTGTTAATGGTGTCTAAATTGATGGGAATTGGTACTAGTTGACCATCAACACTAGCACGTACTCGGTGTTCGTAAGAACGCCATTGGGTAAAGTTAGAAAGATACTGAAAAACATCTTTTGAATTAGTATGAAAAATGTGTGGGCCGTATTTGTGGACTAAAATCCCATCTTCATTGTAATGATCGTAAGCATTCCCACCAATATGGTTCCGCTTGTCAACAATTAACACCTTTTTTCCTAACTGACTTGCTAACCTTTCCGCCAAAACGCTGCCAGCGAATCCTGCACCCACGATTAAATAATCAAACATTTCCAATACCTCTCTTTTTGTTTACAAAATTCGCGCAGGAGGTTCCTGTTCCTATTCAGTGAATGAGGAACTAAATGCTACTTCACGACAGGGAATCAAAAACTTGGTTAATCAGTAATCGGCTATGAAGCTGGGCAATAACCGATTACTTAGAGTTTTAAATTAAGGAAATTTGCCCAGTTTAAAAACAGGAAATTCGTCATTCATAATGTTTACTTTTTATTCGGATTGACCAAGAGATGTTAATTGTTTGGTTTTTGTTTGAGAAAGGCGATCGCTCATTGCACTTTCAATCAGCTGCATCATCCTGCGCCATGTAGAATCCCAAGAGTTTTCCGCCAGAAAAGAATCGACTTTTTCTAACCACCCAGATGAGTCAAAATCTTGACTCATTAATTCCTCAGCAGCAGCGACAAAATCTGTTACATTATCGGCAATTTTTACTAAATCATTTTCGCCATAAGGACGGACAACATCGCGGATGGAAGTGGAAATAACTGGCTTACCTGCGGCTAGATATTCCGGTGTTTTAGTCGGACTAATAAAACGAGTTGATTCGTTAAGTGCAAAGGGTAACATTGCTATATCCCAACCGCCAACATATTCGGGTAATTCCTGATAGGATTTGCCACCTAAGTAATGAATATTTGGATAGTTTGGTAAGGTTGTTGGATCTATTTTTACTACAGGTCCGATCATTACTAAATGCCAATCAGGTCGCGCTTGGGCAATTTCGCCTAATAGTTCAATATCCATGCGTTCATCTATTACCCCAAAAAACCCTAAACGGGGATGAGGGATATTAATTTGATCTGCTGGTTCTGCGGTTAAATTTCTGGCTTTGCCAAAGTGATTTTTATCGATGCTGCTGGGGAAAGCGTAGACGTGGGGATGGCGATCGCGTTTAGCTTCATAAAGGCTTTGTCCCCCTGTAAATACCAAATCTCCCAGGCTAAATAGTTCAACTTCTAAAGCTTTCAAAGTGGGACTTGCACCCTTAAAAGCTGATAGCTCATCCATACAATCATAGACAACTAAAAGCGGATTCAAATGGCGAGTAAAACTCAATGCCATTGGTGTGTAATACCAGACAATATACTCTTTAATTTGCTTTTGTTCCAACAAATCATCGAGCATTGTTTTTAAAGTTAAAGTAATCTCTTCTTCACTAATTCCTTCTTTTAAATGCGGTACTACAACCACAACTCCACTCTCGCTAATACTCACATCTAAGCAAGGAGAAGTATCGGCGCTAAAAATAGGTTCTTCAATAAAAAACACAGTTCGCTCTTTGGCGCAGCGACTTAAAAGATGTTGCGGTCGTTGATAAACAAAATTCCATCGTAAATGTGAGAGACAAATTAAAACAAAATTTTCAGTAAGCGAATTTTGCGAATTATTGGGATGTAACTTAGATAATGATGTTTTCATTGACAATGCTGATTTTGTTGTGTTCTCTGAAGAAAATCCTATTTTTCTTGTTTCAAGGTCGCTTACATGAACATCGGTTAATTTTTCATCTTTAGACATATCTACCCTCTAGGTTTAAATTTTATTCTTACTTTTAATACATTCGGCAATTAATAAAAGTAAGAAATGAACATTTACTAAGTTTTAGCAATTTCAGCAAAATTTACGCCTCTTTAACACCCTTAACTTAGCTATAATTAAGGAGTTCATGGAGAACGAAGTAAACATTTGCTATTGTCAGTAAATTTATAAGATATTTTCGCTGTTTGCTTCTTCCATAAGACTGAAATTGCTATTCTCCTGAAATCGATTTTGCTACTTACTTCTTCCATTGGACTGACTCTGTTGGTTATTGCTTAGTTGAAGAGAAATTTGTTATCTTAAACTGTTTACCCATTTTAAATTAACTCAAACAGGGGCATACAAAGGTAAGGAAAGGGTTTGATAATTATAGATTACAAGAAATCTGACAAAAATAACTTTGCAAGAAGGATAAAGGGAAAGGGATGGAATGATTGCTTTAACCTTTCCCCTTTAAGGTTTCCCCTTGAGAGATCGCAAAAGCTAAAAAAAATTGCTATTATTTGATTAGCTGTAACCTTTATCTGTTGAGAGTATCCCATTTAAGTTACTCAACCACAGATACAAAAATTGCACTAACTAATGCGTAACTAGCTAAAAATGCAACTATAGTCAACATTTTATGGCTCCTTATGCGCTCGCGGTAATTGTTTAGATTTACACCTATAGCTTAAGAATTGAGTAATTAATTAGCATCAGCCAAAATGATGGTCTTCTGGCTAACTCTGCGGTAATAAAAATCCTAAAGTAATAGTTAGTTAGAGGTATAACAAATTAATTAGTGTACACTAAAAAATATTATACGATACATTCCTAATCTTGGAAGACCATGATTTGACCTGAATAACAAGCAACCCAAACTTCTCTGTTTTTGGGATCGTAAGTAATACCAATGGGACTAGCACCGACTCTGACTGTTTGTAAAACTTTCATATCTTGGGTGCGAACTTTACTTACGGTATTGTTGCTGTAATTAACTACATAAAGCATTTGACCATCATCTGATAAAACCATGCTGCGAGGTGCTGAACCTGTGTAAACTCTAGAGAGGACTTTAGGTTTTGATAAGTCAATTTTGGCGATTCTCCCTTCACTATTTAAAGAGGCGTAGAGATATCTTCCGGTGCGATCGAGATTTAAATGTCGTGGCGATCGCCCAATATTTCGCAACCAATTAACTGAGTAATTTTCTAAGTCTACTTGAGCAATATCCGAAGAACCCATAACAGCAATGTAGGCTTTTTGAGATCTGCGATCGACAACAATCCCCCTGGGATAAGCGCCAATTTTCACCCGTTTAATTTCCTGATTTTTCTCGGTATCAATAATGCTTAAATCCCAACTACACCAATTACTAACTAACACGAAACGGTTATCAGGAGAAGTGGCGACGAACTTAGGAACTGAACCTACTTGAATTACTTTTTCAATTTGCAAATTTTCGGTGTTGATGCGATACAAGAAACTATTGTCTGTTCCTTGGGAGGGAGAACAGCGATCGCTTCCCGGATTATTAAACCCTGCACCATACATTTGATAATTAGAAACCCAAGCATATTTGCCATCATGGGAAAAACTAACTTCTACAGGTGCGCCGTTGTATTCGCCTGGAAAATTAGCGTAACCAAACTTTGCTAAATTTACGCGATCGGGAATAGTTTTCACTAATTTATGCTCTCGGTTATACACAGTAATTGTGTGGCTGTACATCATATTTTGAGCAAAAAATAACCCATTCCCCGAATGCACAATTGATTTCGGAGTAATTTTGCCAGTAATTGTTTTTTCCAAATACATTGGCGCAGTGCGGGGTTTAGCTGGTGGCGCTTCTTCTACAGGCTTTTTGACTACTTTGACAACTGGTGTCGGGCTGGCTTTTGGTGTAGGTTTAGCAGTGACTTTTGGTGTAGGTTGTGCTTGAGGAGCGGGTGTTTGAGTGGGGATGATTTGTCTATTTTCCAGTTGATGTTTGAGGAGAAAACTGCCCAAAATTAATAAAATCCCGATCGCACCACTGACTAACCATAGCAAGGGAATTTTAAATTTTCGTTCTTTGGGAATTGCGACTGTTTCCGGTGTTATTTGAGGTTCACAAGCAGATAACTCAAATTCCTGAATCCAATTAGCTGGGACTTTGTGAATTTCTTGCCCAATTACTCGCACAGAATCAAACGTTTTACATTGCAGTCCGTTCATTCCATCTCTGACAAAACCAACCCAGAAATTTTGCTCTAATGATTGGTGAGACAGTAATCTTATTTGCAGACAACTACCTTCAGAATTAACTATTGCTGTGATTCCGGCTGTGGATAAAGCTTGATTAATCAAGGTAGCAATAGCTTGGGTATCGCCTTGTTGTGCTTGAATTAAAATGTCTTGCAGACTGACTCCTTGCGGGATCACAATTCACTACCTCACACTAACTTAACAATAACTATCTCCTAATTAGACATTTTCCACAATTCCAAGCGAGATCCCGGACTTCAGTACCGCGAGATCCCCGACTTCTTGGAGAAGTCGGGGATCTGGGGGCATCTGGGGACTAATCAACATCTGAAGATGGTTCTGGATCTTGAACTAAGGGTTGAAAAGCTATTTCTCCTGGATCGGTTGGTACTCTTCGCCACCAAGCTGGCAATAGTAGTAGCCAAAATTTACCCAGAGAAACAGCCCGTTGTTCATGAACAAAAACTAAAGGCAACAAAGCCACCAATCTGAGCATAGCGGAGAGAGCAAAGATCCCTGGTAAACCTCCGATATCGATCGCAGTTGCCAGAAAACTGCCTGTGGTGATTCCCATTGCGCCAGTTACGCCGGGAACTGCTGCGGCGATCGCAAAGTAAATTGATTGATTGCGTAGCGGTGTTACTGACATGAGAAGATTGCCGCTGCATAGATCGATCGCTGCCCAAGTTCCACCCCCTAGCACGAACAACAGCGGAAACCAAATCCAAAGGAAAGTCGAGCTAGTTCCAGATTCTAACCAAAGTAGCGGCGTGAGAGCTACCAAAATTCCAATTACGATCATTATGGGGCGACTTCCTACTCGATCTGCCAGTTTGCCCCAAACCATGAGCATTAGTAGATTAGCACCAGCACCTAAGCTGTTATAGATGGTGACTATGCTGATGTCGATCGCCAAGTTATCCAAGAGAAACAGGTTAAAGAAAGGAGCACTAACGTTAACAGCAAAGCTCCACAGGGCAGAATAAAGCAAAAATCCCAAAAAATTGCCATTTTTCAGGAAACTAAGCACTGCATCCCAGTGCGGCTATAACTTGTGATATATATTGGTTTGGATAAAGCAATTTTGGTTTAGCGATAAGAAAGGCTTAATTAAATTGGCTCTAAATTTTCAGGAAAACCAGTTGGCTAGGTTGAATAAATATATAGAAGCAAAGCACTGGGGCACAGAACAGCAAACAAACGCTTCTTTCTCCAGTTGGCAACTAAAACGATGTGATTATTTGATTGACTGCTTTGTTGGAATCGCCAAGTCGATCGCCCCCTATAACCAAAACTATACCGAAAGACTTAACAGCAGTAAGGTGGGTAATTCCCACCTTATTGTTTTATTTAGTCCAAAAATATCTTCAACAAATTTAGTACTTCCTTTTGATAGATTTTTTGGGATGGAAGATTAGTTAAATGAAAAGTAAGATTTCTGGCTGACTAAAGAAATGGCCAGCAATTCGTTCTTTCACCATTGATAAAGCATTAGCAACGGCCTCAAATTCACTGGCATGAAAATTAAGTTTCATTGATTTAGTCCAATGAATTAACTAAAGTAACTGCATAACTTTTATTTGAGTTAGGAATCTCTGGTAAGTTGCGGCTAACGATCGCAGGGGAAATAATATATTTTAACTTCGGATCTTGATATCCCACAAACCAAATATAAACTAACTCGCCAACGGTAATATCTCGATCGTCGGGTTGATGTAATTGCGGATTATAGGGAACTTGTGCTAAAGGCGATCCGATCGCTTCATATCCCCAATGATCTAAAATTTTATCCAAAGGTTTAAACAAAGGTAAAATATTTTTCGCAGGTAAATCAGGGTGTTCTTGGACAACTTTACAAACAGTAGGATAATTAGTTAACAGAGTTTCCAATTGATAAAAGGTATTATGTTGAAAATCTTCCCTTAATTTTTGGGATTGTTGCTGCAATTTTTGGCGAAGTCGCGCACATTCTTGCCGCAATTGAGCAATTTCTTTTTCTTCATCTGTATTAATTACATAAGCATACTTGATCGGATGCACTTGTTTCTGACTAACTGCATCCTTGGCTGGAGGATGAGAGTAAACTAAGTGGAAAATAACTAAAACGCTGACCAACCAAAGAATACATCCAAACCAAAATAAATTAGGATCTTGGCTCATCTCCCAACACTCCAGCCTTGATTTACCGCCTTAAATGATTGTATTGCTAGAGGGGAGCAACATTCATTCTTTTTAACTTAATTTTAGTTAAGGTAGAAGGCTGTTCGTAGTTAACAATATTTGCCGCACAGATGTTTGTATAATTACTAACCAGAGAATTATAGCTATTCAGCAAAACACCATGCCAAACGCCCGCTTCATTCTGTACCATAAGCACCCCACTAGTGCGCGAGTCCTGTTTTTACGCCTCAATGGTACTGTTTGCCAATTTGATGGCTTACCTCCGGGAACGAAAGTTGCAGAGAGTTCGCTCGAAGGTGTAGTGGCTACAGGTTTGGATGAGGCGATCGCTTATAATGAACAAAAATTAGGTTTAGCTAGTGGTAGCCTGAAAATCGAAACAGAGTTTTGGGCGAAAGTAGATTCACCGGAAGATGCTATTAATGTTTATTTAGCAGAATTTACCGCCACCGATCCCCCACATGAACAAATGGCAGAATTGGAAGGAAAATTTATTGCCCTGGCAGAAGGTCGGAGGTTAGATCCTACAGAATTAGAACTATTGCGACTAGTTTACTCCTTTTTGATGGACGGATAAAAAAGTTGGAGGGTAAGCATGAAAATATTGCTACCCTCCTGAAAAATTTGAGCTTCAAGTCAACCGCCCCACCCACGAGGGGATGGGGCGGTTGACTCTTCTGTCGGTGGTGCTTCCTCCGAAGCTGTTAAGCGATATATTGACTCCCAAAAACGACGCTAATTGTTAAAGGAGGGGGCATCGAACCCCCTCCTTTAACCGTGCTTTCATCCCCACCCACTCTTGGGATGGGGATGAAAGCACGTTCAATAAAAAATAACGCGGAAAACCCTCTGTGTTTAGAGGAAAAAAGCGAATAGTTGGATTTATCCGGCTGGGATATACAGACAAACTCAACGTTGTTATATTGTTAGTTAGCGATCGCTTACTGAACATCAAGATATGAAATCTCAGAAATTGCTCATTGCTGGAGTGCTGGCTTCGAGCTTGGTTGCTCTACCTAGTGTGGCTCAAAATCAAGAAATAGACCGGGAACTCTATCAACTCTGTTCGCAATTTCCCCTTAACTCTCGCTGTGCAGGATTTAAGATTCCCATTCCCCTAGACGCACGCAAGGGAGAGGAAGCTGTTTGCGCCTTCCACACAGGCAAGAAACCTAAAACTGAAAAATGCAAGATTACTACAACCGAGCAAAATCTAACCATTTACATTGAAGAAGGCAAAAAGATCGAGTTTTTGAATGATATCCGGGCAACCGCAGAGATTAAAGTTCCCCTCGATCGAGTTTTTGCCAGCAATTATCAAATCTGGAACAGAATTCATCGCCTCGAATTTGGCTATTTAATTCAATCAGAATCCGAGCCATCTAATCGCACCAATTTTTTGGCAATTCTAGGCAATGAAAAGGTAGCCAACTCTTTAAAAAGTCAGTTAAAGATGCCGCCAATTTCTCCACAAATGCTATCGCTGGCGAAAGTGCGCCGCGAGAAAACAGAATCTAGCTCAGATACATCTGCCCAAGTAAAGCAATTGTTAGAAACAAAAGAATGCGTGCGATGCAATTTGCAAGGCGCGGATCTCAGTTCAGCTAACTTGAAAGGTGCGAATTTGGAAGGAGCAAATTTGCAAGGAGCTAATTTACAAAAGGCGAAATTGGAGAGAGCTTATTTAGTCGGAGCAAACTTGGAAAAGGCAAACTTAACCCAGGCAAACCTTTCTGGAGTAAATCTCGCTCTTAGTTCAGTGTCAGAGGCAATCTTGGAAAAGGCAGACTTGAGCGCAGCGAATCTGCAAGGCGTTTCTCTAGCAAAAGCGAATCTTGCCGGAGCCAAAATCTCGGCTCCGGCAATGTTGCAAAATGCAGACTTGTCGAATGCTAATCTGAAAAACGCCAATTTAGAAGGAGCGATGTTGGTATCAGCTAATCTGGAAGGCGCAGATCTTCAAGGTGCAGATTTGGGTGATACATCGGTAAAGTTGTCGGGTATCCCTGGTAATTACTCCAGTGGAGAAATGGCACTGGATGCCGTCGGTACAGCACTCTCGATTTTGGGTGGAAATTTTGGTGGAATAGCCTCTTTTAATGCCAAAGAGCGTCCGGTTAAGTTTGATACCAATCTGCGGGGAGCCAACCTGAAAAATGCTAATCTCACTGGTGTAGATCTCGAAGATGCTTCCTTGGTTGATGCCAATCTCAGCGGTGCTATCCTCAAAGATGCCAAGCTGGATGGTACAGATTTAACAGGCGCGAATCTGTGTGGGGCAATAATGCCGAACGGTTCGCAGAACAATCAAGGGTGTTAGTGCGATCGTACTCTAAAATTTAAAATCTAAAATTCAATGACACTCTCCCGGTTTAAATCCAGGAAAGTGTCACTAACTTCAGAAATGACCAAAACATTAACTTGTGGCGACTTAGATACAATCAGGCGCTACCAGTAAAGGCAACTTCCGGGAATTTACCTTGCGCTTCTGACATAGGACGACGCTTGCCTTCTTCTTGCCAGTAGTTAATTACTTCTGTAGCCTTATTGAGAAGTTCAACTCGGTCTGTTTCCGAAATCCAGTGCTTGGATTCTAGCTCTTTTTTTAACTCTTCCCAAGCATCATTGCGAGGCCAAAAAAAGTATTTCGTCAAAGGACTTGTACCTTTGCCCACCACCTGATCAACTGCGATCGCTACATCCTTGTCTAACCAGAGAACCTTTAAAATAAACTTCGACAAACCCACCTCCGGGATCAACCCAGACTTTTCGCGTCTTTACAACCTTTCTATAATAACCTAATTGTCTAACCTTTTTTCTTTAAATTTTCGAGGTAAATCAAATTGACAGCATCTAACCTAGACAAGAGTGTAAGTTCGGCATTAGCGATCGTAGTTTTCGATATTGATGGGGTTGTGCGCGATGTGGGCGGTTCCTATCGTCGCGCCCTTGCTGACACCGTAGAACAATACACAGACGGCGCTTATCGTCCCTCCCAAGTAGACATTGATGCCTTAAAATCCGAAGGTGTATGGAACAATGATTGGGAAGCTTCCCAAGAATTAGTTTATCGATATTTTGAAAAACAGGGAAAAACCCGCACAGAAATTGCCTTAGATTACAATACCCTAGTCGCCTTCTTTCAATCTCGTTATCGTGGCCCCAACCCCGAAAATTGGACAGGTTACATTTGCACAGAACCATTACTTTTAGCACCAAACTATTTAGAAAGTTTGACAACAGCGGGAATACCTTGGGGTTTTTTCAGTGGTGCAACCAGAGGTTCCGCAGAATATGTTTTATGTAAACGTTTAGGATTAAAAACTCCCGTTTTAATCGCAATGGAAGACGCACCTGGTAAACCCGATCCTACAGGACTTTTCGCAACTGTGCAATTATTAGAACAACAATTTTCCGCCGATGAAACCACGCCAGTTATTTATGTAGGAGATACGGTTGCTGATATGTACACCGTAGAAAAAGCTAAAGCTTTACAACCGAATCGTTTATGGATCGGCGTAGGAATTTTACCACCTCATGTTTTACAAGAAACCTCTCAACAACTTGATGCTTATACTGCGAATTTAAAACAAGCTGGTGCCAAGACAATTTTGCCAAATGTTCAAGAATTAACTGCTACGAAAATTCAAGAATTAATTTTAGAAGTCAACCCAGCTTAAAGCCTGGGAGATTTGTAGGATTTTAAACTGTTAATCACAACTCAACACAAATTTTTAGCCCCCTCCTCGCGTGCGGGGAGGGGTTGGGTTTTCTATATTCTTCCTTCTCTTCTCTGGTGTGTCCTGTGTGCCTGGAGCGGTTTTACTCACCAAAGCCATCTAAATCGTCACTTCAAACGCTTAACTGGCATGACTCGTAAAACCGGGCGTAATTCATAGCAAAATTGTGCAAAAACAACAAGAATCTGCAAGACATTTAAAGAGAAAATTTGTCAGTGTTGAGTCTAGCTTGCTATAGCATTAGTCCCTACCCTATCTCCAAAGTGGAGGAGGCTACAGGCAACTGCATATATTATTGGCGATCTTTTAGGTTCCCAAATCAGGTGGAAAGATCTGCAAAAACAAGCGTTGAACCTTATACTTTCGTTTGGAGCAATTGATCATGGCTGTTAATCTGATCGAAGGCACTAACAACAATGACGATTTGGTTGGAAATAATACTCCTGTGTGGTCCATAGAAAATGGAGTCTATGTCTTAAAACCAGCAGAGGATTTGATCTATGGCTATGGCGGAGATGACTACATAAGAGGAAGAGGCGGAAATGACGTAATCTATGGTGGCTCTGGTAATGATGAGCTATGGGGAGAGGAGGGCAATGACGACTTATACGGTGAGGCAGGCAATGATTTAATTAGTGGTGGTTCAGGAAATGACCGCTTGTATGGCGGTTCGGGCAACGATTTGTTAAATGGCGGGGATGGAGACGACCTTTTGGAGGGTGGTGACGGCATAGACGATCTACGAGGTGGGAATGGCGTAGATACCCTTCGCGGCGGAGCCAATGACGATGGTGTGAACGGTCAGGCTGGCAATGACATCTTAGCAGGAGATGGGGGCGATGACTTTCTCTCTGGGGGTGAAGGTAATGACTCTCTTAACGGTGGCACTGGTGCTGACATCCTACATGGTAGTGAGGGTACAGATACCTTGATTGGTGGCGATGGCAACGATTGGCTAAGAGGTTCCAGTGCGTCTGCAACCGCAGTTGATACAGGCGAATATGACAGATTAACAGGCGGAGCAGGTAGCGATGATTTTGTCTTGCATGGTAGTCTTGGACCTAATAGTTGGTCTTATTACATAGGGACAGGGTATGCCATTATCACCGATTTCAACACCACTGAAGACCGAATTCGGTTGGCTGGTGATAGTAATAACTATTCCCTGGGATTAATCTACAACAGAATGGGCGAATTCCAGGGAACGCGCATCAACTACCAGGGCGATCAGGTTGCAGTTGTGCAAAATGTCCAGTTACTCAGTTTGTCTGACAATTATTTCGTCTTTCACAGTTTCCTCTGATGGGGTATTTCAGCTGGATTTAGTATCCCACATTGGCATGAAAATCAAATCAGAAAATATGCGAATTTATTCCATAAGTCCTGAAGCAAGGACTTATGGAATCGCTGTGCGGTAGTGGTCATTTAACTATTCCAATTTCAGGAATTTATCCAATGCTACAACTAAAGAAGAGGGCCAACGACGGATGGTTTTCACCCATTCAATATCTTTGTAACGATCGTCCAATCCCACCACAGCCACCCAGTTACTTTCCGCTTCTCCATGTTGTCCTTGTTCCCACAACGCAGCTGTTAAAGCGGCACGCATATCGGGAAATTGAGGATATTTCCGAATCAGATTTCTCATAGTACGAATTGCGACTTCTTTTTGTCCAATTTCATACAATGCTAAGGCATAATTGGCACGAGCAAAGGCAAAATTGGGTTCTAATTCAAAAGCTTTTCGGTAATCTGCGATCGCACTATCCCATTCCCCTAATCCTGCTTCGGCATTCCCTCGGTTATTATAACCCATTGCATCATTTGGCGCGATTTCTAGCAAATGATTATAATCTGCGATCGCTTCTGCAAATTTCCCCAATCCTTCTAATGCTAAACCTCGGTTAAGATAAGGATCGGGCGCAGTTGGCGCAAGTTCCATCGATTTATTGTAAGAAGCGATCGCTTCTTTCAGTTTATTTTGCGCCGCTTTACTATTTCCCAAATTAGACCACAAAGCGGGATTATCTGGAAACATTTCTACTAACTCATTCCAATAAGTTTCTGCTGCTACAAAGTCTCCTTTTTCTGTTGCATCAAAAGCCTTTTGTCCGATTTCATTGGCTTTTTTGTATTTCTCTTCATCGATACTAGGAGAAGGTGCAGTTTCCGGCGTTTCAAGTTTCGGTAATTCGGTTTCATTAATACTAGGAGTTGCTGTCTCCGTTTGCGCCATCACTGGCGAAGCATTAAACCCAGCAAAAAACAAAATTATTACTGTTAGGAGAGTTAGAATTAAGCGAATCATCTCTATATTTTGGTAGTTGGTAGTTGGCTAATATCGCAGTCTTCAATGATTCGAGAAAGAGATTTTTTTGAACCGCGAAGACGCGAAGGACACGAAGAAAGAAGAGAAGAAGATTTTTAAACCACAGAGACGCAGAGGACGCAGAGGGAAGAGAAAGAGGAGAGGTTCATGAGTAAAATTCAAATCTAAAATCTAACATCTAAAATTTCCCAGTCTTGTAGGACAGGCATCTTGCCTGTCATCTCCAGTCCCAAAAATTAATCATAACCTAAATGTTTCCAAGCGGCAGGTGTTACTGTTCTCCCCCGATGTGTTCTTTGCATTAACCCTATTTGCATTAAGTAAGGTTCGTAGACTTCTTCTATAGTTTGGGAGTCTTCTCCTGTTGCAGATGCGATCGTTTCTAATCCTACTGGCCCTCCGTTAAAATTTTCAATCATAGTCTTTAATATGAGGTGGTCTGTCCAATCTAATCCCATTGGATCTACATTAAATAATGTTAGTGCTTGAATGGCAATTTCTTGGGTGATTTCGCCAGAAGCTTTTACTTGACTGTAATCCCTAACTCTTTTTAACAAACGATTGGCAATTCTGGGTGTACCGCGAGCACGCCTCGCTATTTCTGCTGCACCTTCGCCAGTGATGGGAGTTTTCAGGATTTCGGCGGTTCGCAGTACAATTTGACTTAGTTCTTCGGGTTCGTAAAAGCGTAATCTGTGAATTATACCAAAGCGATCGCGCAATGGTGAAGTCAACGAACCAATTCTAGTTGTCGCTCCTACTAATGTAAAGGGTAGCAAAGGTAAACTCCGAGTTTTGGCAGATTGACCTTTTCCGATCGTAATATCAACCCGAAAATCTTCCATCGCCGGATAAAGTAACTCTTCCGCCATCCGCGATAACCGATGAATTTCGTCAATAAACAGGATATCTCCCTGTTTCATGCTCATTAACAACCCCACAATATCACGAGGTCGTTCTAAAGCGGGTGCAGTCGTAATTTTGCAATTAACCTCCATTTCTGCCGCTAAAATTAAGGACATGGTGGTTTTTCCTAAACCCGGAGGGCCATAAAGTAAGAGATGATCTAAAGGTTCACCCCGGTTTTTTGCGGCTTGAATGGCGATCGTCAAGACTTCCTTCAACTCCTTTTGTCCGATATAATCAGCAAGTCGCGGAGGTCTGAGACTTTCTTCCTGCTTTTCCTGTTCGTCAACGGCGGCGGTAGGTTGCAATAAGTTTTCCTCTGGCACTTTCCGAGTCTGGCGCTTGCGGGTTGACTCTTGCCGTTGTTTGGGTTTACGCTCTGGTTCGGTAGGTTGTTGCTGGGAAGAAACGATCGCCATAGTTCAAAATATGGGTAGATTTTCCGCTAGTCTCTTATTATTCACCACTTCGAGGACGTGAGACATTGCCATGTTAGCTAAACGGATCTTACCTTGCTTAGATGTGAAAGCTGGGCGAGTCGTTAAAGGTGTCAATTTTGTAGATCTTAAGGACGCTGGCGATCCGGTAGAATTGGCGCAGGTTTATAATGACGCTGGCGCAGATGAGTTGGTGTTTCTTGATATTACCGCCACTCACGAAGACCGAGGCATTATTATCGATGTGGTGTATCGCACCGCCGAACAGGTGTTCATCCCTTTGACTGTTGGCGGTGGAATTCAATCCTTAGAAACAATTAAACAATTGTTAAGGGCGGGAGCAGACAAAGTTAGCATTAATTCATCTGCGGTAAGAGATCCTGATTTTATTAATCGGGCGAGCGATCGCTTCGGAAATCAGTGTATTGTAGTAGCAATTGATGCTAGACGCAGGACCGATCGTACTAACCCAGGTTGGGATGTTTACGTGCGTGGAGGCCGGGAAAATACTGGTATAGATGCGCTCTGGTGGGCAAAAGAAGTGGAAAAACGCGGCGCAGGAGAATTATTAATTACCAGCATGGATGCAGACGGAACCCAAGCAGGGTATGACTTAGAGCTTACCAGGACAATTGCCGACTCTGTGGAAATTCCTGTCATTGCCTCCGGGGGTGCTGGTAACTGTGGACACATCCATGAAGCTTTAACCCAAGGAAGGGCAGAAGCAGCACTCTTAGCTTCTTTGTTACATTATGGTCAACTTAGCGTTGCAGAAATTAAGAATTACTTAACAAATCATCAAGTGGCTGTTCGGGGGTAAAAATCTCCGAAATCTATATCTTAAGGAAGTTTCCGGTTTTTAACTGGGAATCACTCACCTCTGCTGAGTATATTAAAATAGATGAAGTGTTACGATTCGTAAAAATATGTTGGTTGCTATTTTAATTTTTGATGTGGCTCTGGTAGCTTGGTCACTGCATCTGATGCAGGAAGCATTCGATCAGCAAGAGTTTTCCCTAATGTTGGCAGGTACTTTAGTCGCGCTCTCAGCAGCCGCAATGTTGGTGGTATATTTCCTCATGAACAGTTACATGGGCTATTTATCAGAAATAGCTCAACGTCCTTGTCTACTGTACTAAAAAATTTGTCGCTAAAACCTTGACAAGGAAACCCAAATTAAGGCATTATAGAAAAGCGTCAAACGGGGCTATAGCTCAGTTGGTAGAGTGCTTCAATGGCATTGAAGATGTCAGCGGTTCGAGTCCGCTTAGCTCCATAAAATTTTGTCGATTAACACATTATTTGTCGTCGTTAACAGATTGATGTCGTCATTAACCATTTAATTTAGTTCAGTGCTTTTTAAGTAGGGTTTGCTGAATAAAGGTAAAAAGTAAGATAGGCAAGGGTGAAAGCGCCTTTTTTGCTCAAAACAAGTGCCAGTTTTTCAGACCTTTTGGCGCTTTCATCCTTGCCAATTTCTGCGGAAATTGTAGGGACACGG
>NZ_JBHFNQ010000118.1:0-39226 GCF_041929345.1 Floridaenema aerugineum BLCC-F46 | reverse complement strand
GGGCAAGATGCCCACCCCACAAGAAAGCTGAAAATCTTGTGGGGTGGGCATCTTGCCCGCCCCATTGATAGATAACTATTTTCACTTTATTTATTTGCACCTACTTATTGCATTTGCCTAGTACTAGGAGGAGTTACTTGTGACTCATTAGCACTAGCAGGAATTGTTCCCGTAGCTGTTTGGACAATGCGCGTATCTAACTGACGAGCAACAGCATCTAAATTTACGGATGGTCGATCGCCCTTACGGTACATAATAGCAGTAAAAGCTCCCACATTGCTGCGCCGAAAAGCTGCTAAATCCAACTGTAAAACTTGCCCTTGCATATCAACTGCCACAGTCATTCCAGTAGAAGTGTCAGCAATATTATTCACAGTAGGAATCATCCCATAATCGAGAATTTTCAGCCCTTGATTTGAATTGATAGATTGCCTTATTTGAGCGATCATTTGTTGCTGATATTCTGGTTGTTGCATTTGTTTGAGAGTCGAATCAAAATTTGCTCGATCTGACTGATTCGAGATTAAACCTGTGAAACCAACAACTATTTGTAAACTCTTTTGATCTATAAAAGCAAAATACTTTTCCGGCTTCATTCCAGCTTTGGCTAATTGAGTGCTGAGAATTTCAAATTGAGTCTGAATTTGTGCTGTTATTTCCGGTGGGAGTTCTTTAAACCCTGCGGGTAAATCTTGTGCAGTCAAAACCGCATTATTATAACTTTGTGTGGGAACAGGAGTAGCCGCCGGGAGTTGTTGGGTAGCTGCTTCTGGAGTTTGGGCAAAAACAACCGGAATGCTAGTACTAGCCCAAATTGCACTCGTCAACACACACAAGGACAAGCTAAATTTGTTCTTCATCGTCGCTTCAGTAAAGGAGTTGCTTCTTAGGATAACTTTTGTTTCCTCAGAAGTGTGTTCTACCTGCCGAAGTCAACAAAATACATTAAAATTAACCAACCTACACTTAAAACTAAAAATTGTAGAGCTATGGTTTCCAGTAACCATTTTATTGTTAGTATAATTTTCATAATTCTCTCCTCACCTCGATACAGTTTTTCAGCAGGGAATTGTCTCCACTATGAAAAATCTGTGGAGGTAAGTTTGTGATTTAATCAAATTAAAAAATGTGATATTTGCGGCTAATTCCCAGTGATTTCGATCGCAAACCACCTATCCTCAAGGCTTAAGGCTGAGGATTGATTAACTTTTTTTATTTGTTGATGAAAACAGTTGCGAATTTACTATTGATTTCCTGATTGAAGCTTGGTTTCGTAGAACTGACAAGCTGCTAATCCTAAAGAGTATAAAACAGCACTATTGGTACTAGCACCAATGACAGGACCTGCGATCGGGATATTTCGCAAAGTACCTAAACCCAATTTCACGACATTACCACTACCCATCGCCAAGCCAAAAATTGCCAATACTTCGCCCTTACGCGCAGGTTCTTGTAAATTTAAACCATAAGCAGCGGCAATTTGCAGAATCATTTCTGATTGCAATCTCGTGGTAGCGACTAGATCGATCGCTAACAAAGCCAAAGCTATCCCTGGTACAAAACTGCTAACCAAACCAACACCACCAGCATAAGTAGATTTTTCCACAATAATTCGGTGGGCGATTTCTCTGGGTGATTCTTCTGGATATTCAGCTTGCAACTTTTGCACAGCAGCAGCAGCTTTTTCCAAGTCAACTTGATCCATTCCAGCAAAGATCCAATCTAACTTAAAAAGACCGCTGACATTTTTAACCCACCAGTTTTCCGAGGCAGCAGAAACAGCTTCCCCAGCTGTGTGGGTAGTCTTTTCAATCAACAGGTAGCCTTGTTTCCCTGCGGCTTCAGCCGTTTCTAAAGCAGCTTTTCCAGTTTGGGTAGCAACAAAAGCTACATTTGTCCCAACATCTACAGCTGCATTTGCCATTATTTGTCCAGCTGTCGCCGCCACTTTACCCATTTCTGTAACCACTTGGGTAATTTCTGGCAATTTCTCGGTTGTTTGGGTTGCGTTCATCCTCAATTTTTCCTTGCTGTTGTGTCCTCTACTTACTAAGTTGCGATCGAACTAGTGAGAAATGTTCTCTCCGAAGGCTCATTTTCCCAATCTTGCCAAGTGCTGTGTAAAGGAGAACTAAAAATTCCACCTTGTTTGTTAGATTATGATACTATATACAATATCATACATTTGAGGAAAAGACCGATGAAGTTAAAACACAAAAGACAAAGGAAACGAATAAATGTCACAGTTAGAGAAATTAATCAAGTTTTTCTTGTCCTATCCAACCGAAGCGCGTTTTGAAGACGTTGAGCGTCTATTGACAGCTTTCGACTTTGAAGAAGTTCGTTCAAAAGGAAGTCACCATATTTTCTTGCATGAAGACGGGCGACAGCTAACTATCCCTAAGAAGGGAGGTAAAAAGGTTGAAAAAATTTATATAAAGCAGATAACCAAGCTGCTCAGATTGGAGGATTATGATGTCCAAAAAGAAGACGCTGACTGAGCGAGAATCACTAGAGTTTTACTTAAATCTAAAATATCCTGTTACTCTTTACCCTGGTGACGAGGCTTATGTAGCAGAAATCAAAGATCTACCTGGTTGCATGACTCAAGGAGATACAATTGATGAGGTTATGTCTAATATTGAAGAAGCGCGAGAATTATGGATTGAAACTGCTTATGAACATGGAAGTATGATTCCTTTGCCATCGACTGAAAATCATTACAGTGGCAGGGTTTTACTGCGAATGCCACGCTCTCTACATCAACAGTTAGTGGAAAATGCTGAACGAGAAGAAGTCAGTTTCAATCAATATGTAGTATCTCTATTAAGTGAGAGAAATGCGTTGAGAGATATCGATAACATCAATAAGCAACTAGATAAGATTTGCAGCATTCTTTCTGAACAAAAAGCTAGTACTTTGACCAAACCCTAGTTAGAGAATTAATCGAGATTTTACTACAAAAGCGTCCGAGAAATCCCGGACGCTTTGGTTTTAGACTTAAGAAAACACCAAAAGTGGTTAATTAATCATTAAACTTTTGGGGTTTTGTTTCCGCCCACTACTTGATTTTTCAAGCCGTTGATTTCGTCAGCCAACTCCTTACGATTTGAGGCGCGGAGTAAATAGCGATACACAAACCAACCGGAGTAACCAATACCCACCAATTCAAAGAAAGGTGAGAGTAGAGGGATATCATCCAGCGCATCGAGTACGGCTAGGGTAACTTTGACGGTGACAAAAGCACCGACAATTAAACCAACAGTAATCAAGGGCTTTTGGTAGGTGCTGAAGAAATCGCCCAGGTAATCTGGCAGTTTAGCCAAATAGGAGACGAAAATATCCCAATATTCTTGCACCTGGCTTGTAGATGTGCTACCAGGTGTATTGGTGATGATCGGCCCTCCTTGATCGACGGTGACTTCTACAGTGGGGGTTGTTTGTTGCGTTTCCTTGGTTTCCATGTTTCTAATCTCAACTATTGCAACGTTGTTATATTAGCTAGGAAGCGTTCCGGCTTGTTAGGGAAGTTGGGAAGCTTCGCAAACTATTTTTATTACTATGGGAACATTTTTAACCTACAAAGTACAGCTATTTAGCAAAGGAAATTAGCAAAGTACGTAGGTTTAGTCATTTAGCGCCGGAAATCCCCTTATTATTAATTAACGCTAGTTGGTTCGCTAAAAGGCTCATTCTAAAGAATTAATTTATCAGAATCGGGTTGAGGAATTTGGGTTTATGGGAAAATCGGGACAAAGTGCGATCGCTCTTGGCAGTAATCTGGGTGACTCTGGCGCTATTCTGGAATCTAGCCTGAAAATGCTTGACCAAACCCCTGGAATTAGTTTATTAACTCAGTCTAGCTGGTATCGCACTAAAGCTGTAGGGCCGCCACAACCAGATTACCTGAATGGGTGCGCTTTGCTCAAGGTGCAGATGAGTCCCTTGGAGTTGCTAGAAACGCTATTAGCCATTGAAGCGAAATTTGGTCGGGTGCGTCAAGAACGCTGGGGGCCAAGAATTTTAGACTTGGATTTATTATTGTTCGATAATCTGATTTTAGAGACTCCGGGGCTGACGATACCTCATCCAGGCTTGAGAGAAAGGGCGTTTGTTCTCGTACCTTTGGCAGAAATTGCGCCAAATTGGATTGAACCTGTATCGAGAAAAGCGATCGCGCAACTCGTGCAAGCGGTAGACTGTTCAGGTGTGACTAAAATCGAAAATTGATTATGCCATTAGGTAAAGAACCGCCAGAAATAATTAAACAACGCCTATTTTATCAAGGTCGCAAATTCAATTTTGAAGTAACTCGTTTGCGACTTCCTAACAAAGTAGAAGGCGACTGGGAATGTATTCGTCATCCTGGTGGTGCTTTAGCTGTTCCGGTAACTCCTGAAGGTAAATTAATATTATTACGTCAATATCGTTTCGCTGCCCAAGGACGTTTATTAGAGTTTCCCGCCGGAACTATAGAAGTTAATGAAGATCCATTTTCTACTATTCAGCGAGAGATTGAAGAAGAGACAGGTTATCACGCCAATAAATGGCAAAAATTAGGCGAATTTTTCCTCGCCCCCGGCTATTCCGATGAAATTATTTATGCTTTCCTCGCCCAAGATTTGCAACCCTTAGAAAAACCACCAGAACAAGACGAAGACGAAGATATGGAAACAGTTTTCCTCACACCCGAAGAATTAGAAAAAGCAATTTTATCCGGTGAACCCGTAGACGCAAAATCTGTCACCAGCTTCTTTATGGCGCGTCCCTTTCTGGAGTAATTTTCTCATTTCTCTAACCACAGATGGACAAAACCCAACCAAAATTTAATTATATTAACTGTGTTCATCTGTGGGAAAAAAGCAAACCTATTGCATCCCCACCCAAATGTAACTATATTATCTGCGTTTATCTGCATTCATCTGCATTCATCTGCGTTCTAAAAACAACAACTCCCAAAACCCAACCCAAAACTAAATCAACAAAATCTGTGTTCATCTGTGTTTAAAAAATCCAATCTTCTATGACTGACCTAATTCTCTTTTGGCATCGTCGAGACTTACGAATTTGCGATAATATAGGATTAGCCACAGCTAATCAACAAAGCGCCAAAGTTGTCGGTGTTTTTTGCCTCGATCCAAATATTTTAGAAAGTAAGGATATCGCCGCAGTTAGAGTTACTTATATGATGGGTTGTTTGCAGGAACTCCAACAAAATTATCTGCAAGCAGGAAGCCAATTAATCATTTTAAAAGGTCAACCAATCCAAGAGATTCCTAAGTTAGCGATCGCGTTAAATGCCAAAGCGGTATTTTGGAATTTAGATGTAGAACCTTATGCTAGAGAGCGCGATCGCACCATCACCCAAGCCCTAAAAGACAAAGGAATCGCCATTCAAACATTCTGGGATCAATTATTGCATTCTCCCGCCGAAATAGCAAGCGGTGCTAATCAACCTTACACAGTTTATAGTCCCTTTTGGAAAAACTGGATTAGCAAACCGAAAACCGAGCCATTTGACAGATTTAAAAACCGAGAAAGTTTAACCGCCCAAGAACAAGAAGCAATCAATCAAGCTGGTGCCATTCCCTTACCAACTGCGAAAGATTTAGGGTTTGTTTGGGATAATGAATTAATGTTAGCACCAGGCGAAACCGCCGCAAAGGAAAGGTTAGAAGAGTTTTGTAATGAAGCGATTTTTAGTTATAAAGAAAAGCGTAATTTCCCAGCAATTGATGGAACTTCTCGACTGAGTGCGGCGTTAAAATTTGGTGCAATTGGCATTCGTACAGTTTGGGATGTTACTATGGAAGCGATCGCCGGAAGTAGCAGCGACGAAGCCCAAGAAAGTGTGAAAAGTTGGCAACAAGAATTAGCTTGGCGCGAGTTTTACCAACACGCAATGTATCACTTTCCCGAATTAGCAGAAGATGCTTATCGCCCAGCGTTTAAAAATTTCCCTTATGATAATAATTCAGAACATTTTCAAGCTTGGTGCGAAGGAAAAACAGGTTATCCGATTGTCGATGCAGCGATGAGACAATTAAAATCAACTGGTTGGATGCACAACCGTTGTCGAATGATAGTTGCTAGTTTCTTAACCAAAGATTTATTAATTAACCCGAAAATGGGGGAAATATATTTTACGCAAAACCTCTATGATTGGGATCTTTCTGCTAATAATGGCGGTTGGCAATGGAGTGCTTCTAGTGGGATGGACCCAAAACCTGTGCGAATTTTTAATCCCGCTTCTCAGGCAGAGAAATTCGATTCTAATGGGGAGTATATCAGAAAGTGGTTGCCTCAGTTGCGATCGCTCCCCACCAAGCTTTTAATTAGTGGGGAAATACCTGATTCACAACGGGAAAGTTTAGGTTATCCTTTGCGAATTGTGGAACATAAGATACAGCAAAGAATTTTTAAGGAACGGTATAATCAGCAAAAGGTGGAATAGGGTTTTTTTACCACAGATGAACACAGATGAACACAGATGGATTTGGGGTGGGTGATATAGTTATTGGTTTTGGATAATACCAATTTGTGATTCTACAAAGTCTAGCAAAATTCGCTGATGTCGATCGCCCAACGGACGCACTTCCCCCGCAATTTCTGAATAACAATTACCCCGTTGAATATCTGCAACAGTTAATAACCCCATATCCCAACCTTCACCTAAGACTAAATCTTTTAATTCCACAGTTAACTGTCCATGAAAAACATGACGCACCACGTTGGGATCTTCATAATTGCGGAAATGATGTAAAACTGGGGGAACATAACCGATTTCTTCTTTTAACTCTCGTTTTACTGCAATTTCTGGAGGTTCATCTGGTTCAATATGTCCGCCAAAAAAAGCCCAAAAACCGGGATAAACAATAGTTGGGATATTGTCTCGTAATTGCATTAAATATTTGCCATTTCGGTAAAGAATCGCTACGGCTACATGAACAAGTTTAGTATTCAAAGTCTCTTTTGCTCCTCAATATAAAACTCACCAAATTCTTGACCACCCGCAGGCACACTTTTATACAAAACCTTACCTTGAATCACAATTTGTTGCTTCTGTTTGGGGAATGGCTTGTTAGTAACTATAGTAATAGTGCCAGTATCATCTTCTAATTCATAAGCTCGTTTCTCCAAAAACGGAATTAACTTACCCACATTACCTTTTAAGTAAACAGTAGAATTAACTTTGCTTTCCTGCTTTACTTCATTAACATTGCTTACAGGAACATCAGGAGATAAAATACTAAATCCTGATTCGTTAACTTGGGTACAACTGAACAAACCGCCCAGCAAGAAGGTAATTGTGCCAAGTTGTAAAATTTGAATTAACTCTTGTTTCATCGCAGTTTCCCAAAGCGATCGCTAACAAACCTGAATCTCGCGTAACCAGAAAACAACTAGATTATCCCCCTAGATAGTAACTCAAGTTTCTAGTTCTAAGATGAGGCTGGTAGTAGGTAGTGGGTAGTGGGTAGTCGGTAAAGGGACTGCTACTACCCACTAACTATTACTGTCCTTAGATGAGAACAGGGAAAAATCAAAAATAACTCTAAAATTCCCCATCAAACTAACCAGTATTTGCGAAACTAGTAGAGCCAATGGCTGTTTGACTATCAATTTAATTAACTATGGAAGCGAAAATATTAGATGGTAAAGCTTTAGCCCAAAAAATTCAAGCCGAGCTAAAACAGCAAGTAGAAGAATTAACACCGAAAATTGGTCGCCCGCCTGGGTTAGCAGTACTCATGGTAGGCGATAATCCAGCTAGCGCCGCTTATGTACGGAATAAAGAACGCGCTTGCGAAAAAGTCGGAATAGCTTCTTTCGGCAAACATTTCCCCACAGAAACTAGCCAGGAAGAACTAAAACAAGTAATTGAAGAGCTTAACAAAGACGATCGCGTAGATGGGATTTTAGTCCAACTACCCCTCCCCGATGGTTTAGATTCCGTCTCCTTGCTGCACCAAATAGACCCAGATAAAGACGCAGACGGACTACACCCAGTCAACTTAGGACGCTTGGTAAGAGGGGAACCTGGGTTACGCAGTTGCACACCCGCCGGAGTTATGCGCCTGATGGAAGAATATCAGATTCCACTTAGAGGTAAAAAAGCCGTAGTGGTCGGACGCAGTATTTTGGTCGGTAAACCACTGGCATTAATGTTACTAGCTGCCGATGCCACAGTGACGATCGCTCATTCCCGCAGCCAAAACTTAGGCGAAATCACCCGCGATGCCGATATCCTAGTCGCCGCCGCCGGACGCAAAGACCTAATTACCGCCGATATGGTCAAACCAGAAGCCATTGTAATAGATGTCGGCATCAACAAAGTTACCGACGAAGCAGGTAACTCCCGCCTAGTCGGAGATGTCAACTTTGATGCCGTCAAAACCGTAGCCGGATACATCACCCCCGTTCCCGGAGGTATTGGCCCGATGACCGTCGCTTTATTATTAGCAAATACCGTCTGGAGTTATAGCCAGAAGAAGTGATTGGGGACTAGGGACTGGGGGGGATGGCAGGGCTAATTCAAGTTCGGAGGAGAAAATCATTTAACTCGAACAGGACTGACACAGAACATCTAAATGTAGGGGTAATTCATGAATTACCCCTACATTTAGATGTTCTGCTTCTTTTCCAATGACAAATAATAAAATTCCCAAATTAGGGATCGCCCATCCCCTGTAGAATTGTTACGGATGTAGACTCAATCAAGGAATCGAAGGATGGTAGCTACGGACAACAAGTTTTCGGCACAGGGGCAATCTCCTCCGTTTGACCTATGCAAATATCTAGCTGAACGGCAAGCTTTGGTGGAAGAGGCTTTAGAGCGTTTTCTTCCTATAACTTATCCTGAGAAAATTTATGAAGCGATGCGCTATTCCTTGATGGCTGGGGGTAAGCGCTTGCGTCCTATTCTGTGTTTAGCTACCTGCGAACTGGCTGGGGGGACGATCGAAATGGCAATGCCGACAGCTTGTGCTTTGGAGATGATCCACACGATGTCGTTAATCCATGATGATTTACCAGCAATGGATAATGATGATTATCGACGTGGTAAATTGACAAATCATAAGGTTTATGGCGAAGATATCGCAATTTTGGCAGGTGATGGCTTATTAGCTTATGCTTTTGAAATCGTCGCCCAAACAGAAAATGTTCCAGCAGAACGCTTGGTGCAGGTGATTGCTCGTTTAGGTCGGGCGGTGAGTGCGGCTGGGTTAGTTGGTGGTCAGGTGGTTGACCTAGAATGTGAAGGGAAAACAGATGTTAGTATTGAAACTCTGAACTTCATTCACACCCATAAAACGGGCGCTCTGCTAGAGGCTTGTGTGGTTTGTGGGGCGATTATTGCTGGAATATCGGTAACGGATTTGCAAAGATTGTCTCGTTATGCTGAAAATATTGGGTTAGCATTTCAGATTGTGGATGATGTTCTGGATATTACAGCTACCCAAGAAGAGTTGGGCAAAACCGCAGGCAAGGACTTACAAGCGAAAAAGGCAACTTACCCTAGCCTTTGGGGTTTGGAAGAGTCTAAATGCAAGGCTCAACAATTAGTGGCGGCTGCTAAGGCAGAGTTAGCACCTTTTGGGGAAAATGCTCGACCGCTGTTGGCGATCGCAGAATTTATTACCACCCGCACTAACTAAAAGTCTGTAGAACAGGTAACATTCCGTAAATTTTGTCTCCTACAAGACTTAACATTTAAACCTGCCCACAAAATCTACAGCAGAATCCTACATAATCCTAAATTCAACCTAAAAGCCAAACTTGATATGCAGGAATTTTGCCAGAGTCTTCTAGAGAACCACATATTGTTGGTTGCTGTTATTGCCAGTTTAATTGCTCAAGTTACGAAACTCGCCATCGAGTTGGGCAAAAACCGGAAAATTAATATCCGAGTTTTGGTGGAAACAGGCGGTATGCCCAGCGCCCATTCAGCCTTAGTCACAGCTTTGGCAACGGGTGTAGGGCTGAAAATGGGATGGAATAGTCCTGATTTTGCGATCGCTGCCATCTTTGCCATTATCGTCATGTACGATGCCGCTGGAGTTCGTCAAGCCGCTGGCAAACAAGCACGCATCCTCAATCAAATCATTGATGAGCTATTCCGCGAACATCCCACCTTTAACGAAGATCGTTTAAAAGAATTACTTGGACATACTCCTTTTCAAGTAATTGTCGGCTCGGCTCTCGGTGTAACTATTGCCTGCTTAGCAGCACCAGCTTATTGAGCAGAGGGCTCTTTTGGGCAGGGGGGCAGGGGGGCAGGGGGGCAGGGGGGCAGGGGGCAGGGGGCAGGGGGGCAGGGGGGCAGGGGGGCAGGGGAAGAAAAAGAACACTAATCTTTCTTTTTTTCCTTTATTTCCTAAAGTCAGAAACTAAACTTATTAAAATTGAGAACTTTAAATAAAAATCTATAAGCAAGCAGAAGAAAACTTTTTTACCTCTCTCTATTTAACTGTCTGTTAGCGCTCATTTCCCCTGCTCCGAGAGATCCGAGAGATCCGAGAGATCCTTCATTGTGGAGTTTCCACCTGTGGTTTAAGCAATGTTACGCGATTTCCATCTACTAACATTACTAAAAAACCGCGATCGTTCAACAGTCGAAAAGTATTACTAGCATTTCTCTCATTACTAGTGTACAAAGCCAAAAGATAAGGTCTTTGTCCAAAAGAAGCTAAACCAATTCTTTTCCCTAAAAGTTGCTGTAATTGAGTTGCAATTTCCGGCTGATTTCCATAATCTACCAACACAGCATAACCTCTGCCTAATAATCGCGGATTAAAAGCAGGTAAATTCTCTGTCGCAGGTTGTGGTTTTGGTTTTTCCTGTGTATTACTAACAGGAGCGGGAGGAGAACTAGGTTGAGGTCGATCGGCAACTCCTGCATCTGTTGTTGGCTCGACTACAAAAGCAGACAAACCAGTACTTTCTTTGATATTTTGTACTAAATCTTGAGCTTCTGACAAGCTAGTAAAGCCGCCAACACGAGTCACTATATTATCTAAATATCGGCAAACTGTAGCTTTAGTTTTACTAGGAAGAGATTGCCGTAATAAGCGTTGACTCTGGCGATTCTTTGTTACTACAAATAACAAATATTCCCCGGCTGCTGGTGGTTCACAAGTTGACTCACGAGACTGAGCCAAAGCGCCGTTCACTCCCACACCTAACCCAATAATTGTTATTAAAGCAGAGCTTAAAGTAGCGCAAGCTCCCTTAATCGCAGTTTGACTCATGGCTCAGTAATTGGTAATCCAGTAATAAGTTTTGAATGAAAGTTTTACACTCAAAACCTAAAACTTAAAATTGTTTTTTAGCCAGCGGTTAAGCAACGGCTGCTAAAGAAGCTAAGGGATCGGGAATAGAATTAGATGGCGCTGTGAATTCTCCAGTAGCTACATATTCCAAACGCAATTTTAACCAAATAATAAATTGCTCATTGGTGGAAACGATCGCGCAAGCTGGTTGCGGAGTTTTAGCTTTAATAGCTGCCATTTCTTTAGCTTCTAAAAATGCGGGTTGTTTGACTAACCAAAAATCAATTTCTTTTTCTTTTTCGTGATAATCTCTAACTCTTTCCCGCAATACTTCGTCTAGGGGTTCTTCTTCCAACAAAAATTTTTGACTTGCCAAAACGTAGTAATAAGTTGCCATTTGTCAATCTTCCTTCATCATTTGTTATTAGTCATAAGTCATTTGTTAGTTATGATGACCAATGACCGAGAATAGCTTCTTTCATTTCTCTGACGGCTCGTTCTAAACCAACTAAAACCGCCCGACTTATTATTGTATGACCAATGTTGAGTTCTTCCATACCTTTAATTGCGGCAACGGGGTAAACATTCCAGTAAGTTAGTCCATGTCCGGCGTTGACTCTTAAACCGGAAGCTAGAGCCATTTCACAACCTTTCTCTAAAACCTCAAGTTCCTTCTGGCGACTCGCCTCATCATGCGCTTCGGCGTATTTCCCCGTATGCAACTCAACAAATTTAGCTTTTACCTTAGCAGATGCGGCAATTTGGGCTTCATCCGCATCAATAAACAAACTTACCGGAATCCCGGCACTTTGCAATTTATCTACTACCAGAGTCATGCGATCGACCTGTCCCGCAATATCTAGTCCGCCTTCGGTAGTAACTTCTTCCCGGCGTTCTGGAACTAGGGTAACGTAATCTGGTTTGATATCGAGAGCGATCGCCACCATCTCATCAGTAGCCGCCATTTCCAAGTTTAAATGAGTGCGAACCGTTTGCCGCAACAACCGCACATCTCGATCCTGAATATGTCGCCTGTCTTCCCGCAAATGTACAGTAATCCCATCAGCGCCAGCTAACTCCGCCAAAACCGCTGCTGCTACCGGATCTGGTTCCACAGTCCGACGTGCTTGGCGAATCGTCGCCACATGGTCGATATTAACACCGAGCGTAGGCACTTTTCTCTCTCCATCTACCTCGAATCATCCGTTTTTCATCTTACTGGAAACAGAGTCATTAGACTTACTTTTTGATTCAGATTTTTGAGAATGAAATCACAAATTATCTCAAGATACAAATTCCCTGAGAGAATTTTAATAAAACTATACTATCATGTCGGCAAACAGTAATAAATTTCTCTAAATTATTTAGTATGGAAAAAGCTCTGATGAATCTTGATATTCGCACTATTCTTTTTCTGGGCGCAGTTCTATTATCTTTGCAAATCATACCTTTAGTTTTACTGTTTGTACTGACTAATCAATATAAAGGGATTAACCATTGGTTGGTCGGCCATACATTAGTTTCCCTTGGGTATTTTCTTCTAGTCTTTCGCGGAGCTATTTCTGATTTCTTTTCGATTATTATTGCTAATATATTAATAACTGCCGGGTATTCTTTTAGTTTGCAAGGCATCTCATGTTTTACCGAACAAAAGTTCCCGCGTTATTGGATTTTGGCTTTAAACAGTATTTTTTGGGGGATTCATTTTCATTTTACTTATATTATACATTCTCTTTCTTTACGAATCATCAATATTTCTTGGATTAGTTTTATAATTAGTGTATTTTCTGCTTCTCAACTACTAAATAATAGAGATAAAAGACTGCTTATTTCCAGCCGTTTTACCGCGATTATCTTTTTATTACACAGCAGTCTTACATTAGCTCGAATTATAATCACAGTGAACCATGAACTTCCAAATTCTTTATTTGCGCTTAATCTTGACGGGTTTCAAGTTTTTTATTTTATGGCCTGTTTCATCAATAGTTTTTTGATAACAACGGGATTCATTACGATGGTTTGTCAAAGACTTTATCAAGACCTAAATACTTTGGCAGAATGCGATTTTCTGACTAATACTTTAAACCGCCGTGCTATAGAACACCAAATGGATAGAGAAATTGCTTATTGCCAAAGAGAAAACCGGAAAATAGCTTTAATTTTGCTGGATATCGATCGCTTTAAATCAATCAATGACAACTATGGACACGATAGCGGCGATCTTGTTCTTCAGCATTTTACACAAACCCTTAATTTTATAATACGGCAAGAAGATCTTTTAGGTCGATGGGGAGGAGAAGAGTTTCTCATTGTTTCCAGAGTGGATAGTGTTGAGGATGCTGTTGTTTTAGCAGAACGATTACGAAGTGCTATCCAAAATGAAAAGGTGATTGTACATCATACTATTATTACATATACTGTCAGCTTGGGGGTTGCTGTTTATGGTGTACATGGTCAGACTAAACAAGAACTAATTATAGCAGCCGATCGAGCATTATATCATGCTAAAAATTCCGGGAGAAATCAAGTTGCGATCGCTCAACATTATCATTAAATTGTTTTGAAGAGTTGAACGATCGTATTTTAAATTCTGCTGACTGGGTATAGATAGCCTTTCTAGTGCATAAAAGTACCCTTGAGGGTACTGCAAAAACTACTATCCGATCGTTAGGATTGTGGAGAGAACAGTAGGGTTCATTGCCAGATTCCAGCGTTGAGTCGCCGCCACTTAATAATTAGGAGAACGCTATGCCGTTGAAGGAATACGGTGTTTTGAAGGGTCGTCCGATCGCACGACGACTCGCAGTTACATCGAATGCTCATTACCAAGTTCACTTAGTCGATGATGATACTGATTACCGAATTGCAATTAATGTAAGGTCAAAGCTAAGTCCATCTGAATTAGAATACTTAATAGACGAGAATTTTGCCCATCCAATTACATCAAATTTGGTTAATCTACCGCTTGGTTTTAAGCTAATTGAATCCAAACCTGGTGGGTTAGCATTAGATTTTATTCGGGGGAATCTGTTCGATCGCACGAAAATGATTCCATTACCATTCGATGTTCCTGGCCCAGATAATGACTTAAACGAAAAGATTGACAAATATATTCAGCGAGCAATGTCAGATGAAGATGCTATTATCTACGCATTTGGCGAACGCTGGGGTCCAGAACGTAAGATCAAAGACAAAATCTTTGGTTTTCTGCCTGGTAATGGCATTCATGACATTCATGCGAACCAAGGTAATGCTAAAAAGTTTGAGCGAGATGATGGAGTTTGGCAGGATGGTGCTTTGTTGATTCACTTTCCCTCAGAAAATCGCTGGATTGGTATCTTTCTCAAATTTCAGTCGCAATGCTGGCATACTGATGATAAAACCGGACATTGTATCTCTGCAAAACCTGAACCAGATCATCCAACTCCAACCCCAATTGAAGGTGAACCTGATTTAGTTATTCGCATTATTGCGGCACTTGTCAATCCAAAAAATGCCGATCCAGGATTAGAAACTGTAACCCTACTCAACACCTCACCTGCATCAATTGATTTGACTGGATGGGCGATCGCCGATCGACTAAAGAACAAACATTTTCTATCAGGAACACTTGCTTCGGGAAGCACATTGGTTGTGCAGTTACCTGAAACAACACAACTAGGTAATAAAGGCGGAATTATTACCCTGCTGGATAATCGTGGTATTAAGATTCATGGGGTATCTTATACCGAAAAACAAGCGGAACGTGAGGGTTGGACGATCGTATTTTAAGTTCTGCGATCGGCATAACTAAGTAGGTGTAAATAAATAAAGTGATAATAGTTATCTTTGGATGGGGCGGGCTAGGAAAGCCCACCCCACAAAAGTTACAGCTTTCTTGTGGGGCGGGCAGGATGCCCACCCCACAAAAGTTACAGCTTTCTTGTGGGGCGGGCATCCTGCCCGCCTTAGTTTTCACAAAGGAAGAGAAGAAGAATTTCACAATAGATTTAGTGTTTTGCAACTACTGAATCTACTTTGCTTCAGTATTATTTTCTTGCTGATCTTTGATAGGACGCATTGTGGGGAACATCACTACATCACGGATGCTTTGGGTATTAGTTAAAAGCATAACTAGTCGATCGACACCAATACCCATTCCCGCACAATTTGGCATTCCCAAAGACAAAGCTTCAATGAAATCTTCATCCATCGGATGCGCTTCATCATCGCCAGCATTTTTCTGTGCTAACTGTTCCTCAAACCGCTTTCTTTGTTCTTTTGGATCGTTCAACTCAGAAAACCCATTCGAGTACTCTGTACCAGCAATAAACAATTCAAACCTTTCCACAAAACCTGGTTTGCTGCGATGTCCTTTTGCTAAAGGGCTCACTTCCACCGGAAAGTCAATAATGAAGGTTGGTTGAACTAGTTTAGGCGCAACTAACTTATCAAAAACAGCATAAAGCACATAACCCAAACTCTGTTTTTCTAAATTAGAAAGATGCAATCCTAACTGTTCAGCTTTACTAATTGCATCTGCTAATTCCAGAGTTTCAAAATCCAACCCAGTGTCATCTTTAACCGCTTCCACCATAGTTTTAACTTGCCAATGTTTGCCAGCAAAACCAGGAAACTTTTCGCTGTGGTCGTACTTCCGTTCTAAACTAATGGTTTCCCCTTGATATTCAATTTCCTGTTTGTCTCCATGAACAGTTTTAGCAGCGTAGCAAAATACCTCTTCTACCACTCCCAAAATATCGAAGTAATCAGCATAAGCTTGGTAAACTTCCAAAGAGGTGAATTCAGGATTATGAGTACTATCAACGCCTTCGTTTCTAAATACTCTTCCTAATTCAAAAACGCGCTCAAAACCGCCACAAACAGCCCTTTTTAAAAACAATTCTGGCGCAATTCGCAAGTACAAATCTACGTCCAAAGCATTGTGATGGGTAATAAATGGACGTGCAGCAGCGCCACCATAAATCGCTTGTAAAACCGGAGTTTCTATTTCATAAAACCCGGTTTCGGTTAAATAATTCCGAATGCTTTGGACGATTTTACTGCGAAGTGCGAAACGTTGGAAAGATTCCAAGTTTCCCGCCAAGTCCATTTCCCGATGACGGCGACAAGTTTCTGGATCGTTAACGCCGTAATAAGCATCAGGAAAAGGAATAGTAGCTTTGGATAATAATACCAATTCTTTTACCAGAATTGATAATTCGCCTCTATTAGTACGACTTCCAATTCCCGATGCACCAACAAAGTCGCCTACATCGAGAAGTTTTTCAATTTGTTTAAAAGATAAACCAGTTTCACCTGTTACTACTTTTTTCTCGATTTTCAGTTGAATTCTACCTGTGGAATCTCGTAAATCGATAAAAATAATGCTACCACTATCGCGTTTAGAAGTAATGCGTCCTGAAACTTTTATTGGTGTTTCTTCGGGATCATTTTGTCCATTTTCGAGTTCTTTTCCCGGTTGACTAAATAAGTCTCTAACTTGCTGGGTGGTATGCGATCGCTGATAAGATTCGCTAGGATAGGGTTCAATTCCCTGCGATCGCAAATCTTCCACCTTCCGTGCCCGAACTTCTGCTTCACTCTGAGTCATCAATAATTACCCTGCACAATACCAAAATTTTACTTTGGGGAAGCAATACCATTTCATCAGTATGCCATTTCCCCATCCCAAATCTTAGCGCCAACTGTAGACAATCTTACAATTCTCCGTTCATCCACAGTCTACCGCACTTTATCTTAACCCAGAAACGCTGAAAATCCCGTAAAACCTTCCCTAAACCCAACCTTATTGCAGAGGCGGTAGTCAAAACAGTTACCCAAATCAATAAAATGTAGTTAGAAATTTTCCCTTACTCACCAAAAGGTAAATACCATGAGTTTTACTCCAACTCAGTCAAAACAAAAACTAACATTTGAACAATTTCTGCAACAATATCCTGATGATGGTCGTTATGAGTTAGTAGATGGGGAAATTGTGAGAATATTGGCAACTAGACAACATGATGATATCGCAGATTTTATTACTAAGCGATTTGATCGAGAAGTTGACCGACTGAACCTAAACTACAAAGTTTCTGGTAGAATTATGATTACTACTTTAACAAAAAATGGCAAAGAACAAGGACGTTTTCCTGATGTTAGTGTAGTTAATTTAGATGTTTGGCGTGCTAACCGTTCAGCTTATTCAGCTTTGCGCGAACCTCTGCAATTAGCTGTAGAGGTGGTATCAACTAATTGGGAAGATGATTACATTGATAAATTAGATGAATATCAACGTTTAGGTATCTTTGAATATTGGATTGTAGATTATTTAGCTATTGGTAGTAGAGATTATTTAGGTAATCCCAAAATTCCCACAATTTTTGTTTATCAATTAAATGAAAGAGTTTATCAAGTTACTGCTTTTAGAGGTTCGGATAGAATTGTATCTCCTACTTTTCCCGAATTGGAATTAACTGTTGATGAGATTTTAGGGGTTTAGGCGATCGCATTTGGAGAATTTTTGCGATTATGCGATCGCTCTTTCTCTACTCAATCAAATCAGCCACTGTTAGGAGCAAGGCTTTATTTGATCATTGTAAACCCAACCCTGAGTACCATTAAATTCAATTTTCACAAAGGCATCTTGCTTTCCTATCAACCTGACTTTCTTCCCAGTATGAACTATCCCTATCTGATTGGAACTTCCTATCGGCTGTATGCGTACTCTTACTGCCACTCCCATTGTTGGGGCAATCACAAGGCATTGTCCTGGGGGCGGTAAACTCGGTTGCGGTGGCTGCTTAAGCTCTTTAATTTGTTTTAATGCTTCTTGATCATCCTCTGTTTTTCCTTGTTGTCGATACCGGAATGCAGCTTCACTGTAATCATTAATCGCGCCCTGTTTATCGTTTAAATGGGCGCGACTCTCAGCCCGCTCGTAGTAAGCATCGGCATAATTGGAATCAATCTTGATAGCTTCCGTAAAATCATTAATTGCTCCTTTCATGTCGCCTAGATCATGGCGAGTCATTCCTCGTTTGTAATAAGTAGATGCGGTCTGAGAATTTATTTTAATAGCCAGGTCGTAATTGGAAATAGCTTGCTGATATTTTTGTTGTTTGTAGTAAGCATCTCCTCGCTGAATGTATGCTTCTTCATTGTTAGGATTGCTCTTAATATACTCAGTAAAATATTTTATCGCTTCTTGATAATCTCCTTTTTGTAACTCTTCTTTTCCCTGATTTAATAACTTTTTAGAAGTTTCCAGGTCTTGAGAAACTATAGAAGTGGTGATAGGTGTAACTGACTTATTTTGGTCGTTAGGTGATCGTGTTAACAGAAAACCCCCTAGAAAAATTACAGCCACAGTAGTACTAGCAATCCCTGCCTTAATAAGCAATTTGTTATTGCTAGGAATTGGTAATAAAGGAGTATCTACATTTTCTCCTACTGCCGGAGTTGTGTTTTCTGATTCAACATCAATTGCATCTTCGACCGCTGCCGAATCGGTTTTTTCTGATTCAACTGATGTTACTTCTTCGCTCGCTGCCGAATCGGTTTTTTCTGATTCAACTGATATTAATTCTTCATTGCCGGAGATATCTTGAACCTCGATCGACTTCGCAATCTCACCCGAAGATTGAACGACTTGTTTCTGAGCAACAATTCGAGCTTCAATTGGAGCTACATCTTCATCTTTGAGTCCCAAAGATTGCTGCATATTTTTCAAACTCTTACAAGCATCTTCACTTATAGGATGTTCTATTTCAACCGCCTTCAAGAATTCCTGTTCATATTGTCGCAAGTTCTGCTCATAAGCTTGTAACTTGCTGGAAAACTGTGACTCAATCTTTTTTTTAATCGTTTCTATATCTTCATTTCGCAGACCTAGAATTTCTTGAATTCCTTTTAAAGCTTTCCAGTCTCGCTCATTCAGTGGATACTGAGCTTGAGCCAACCCAGATAGCGCCTGCTCATATTCTTGTAACTTTGTTTGCCTAACTTTGTAGGGATGTAAAACTTCATCTTCAATAGGTTTAACATCCTCTGGTAAAAGCTTTAACTGGTTTTTCAATGTATTTAGCAGGAAGCGATTGCCACGAGAAATTTCTCCTTCATCTTCGTGAGCAATTCTAGTAAATTCTTTGCGATACCTTAGTTTTGGGTGAATTGCAGGTGCTTTCGTCAGTTTTATCCGATGACCTTCATCCTTCAAGGAGATTATTTTTGGAGTCATGCGCGAGCGCGCTTTTTTCATTTCCCTGCAAACATACTGATGCAATTCATCCACTGAAATCCAACCATCTTCATTACCCTCATACTCCTTTTGATCCGCTATCCCATTACTAATTGCCTGTACGAGGTAATGGGTATAAGTAGAAAGCTCTTGACCCTTTTCCTCTAAAGAAATTTCAATAGTGCTTGATGAAGTCAGAACCACTCGTCCTGTTGTCTCCATCTCGCTGAGATCAATTAAGCCATCATCCCCCTTACCGACAGTATCGCCAAACGCACCGCTATAACAACAATCTAAAATCAATACTAATTGTTTAGCTTTGCAAGCCTGAATATGTTCATGTACCTCTTTGGCTCGCACAGCTGTAGTTGTTAGCAACTGATCTTGGTTAAGTAACTGTGTATTACGAGCAGCAAAATAAAGTTCTCGCTTGGTATCTTTGATTCCATGACCAGAGAAAAACAGCACTACTAAATCATCAGACTTCCGCTCTCTGAGCCACAACTCGATATTTGTTCTCATCTCTGAGTGGCTAGGATCGATGAGAGTTTGTACGTTGTCAAACCCGCCTATATCTGGATTTTCTAAGACATTTTTTATAGCTTCCACATCTTTAGGAGGTGCAGATAAAGGCTTTAGACCCGTTCCGTATTGACCTACTCCTATTAACAATGCAAATTTAGCCATCAGTCTGTACCTAACTAATTTACAGTTTTAAGAACGTTAACTTGTGCCACACTAATCTTTACCTTGGAGAGTCGTTCAATAGCACTAAGAGCCATTTCTAACTGCCTTTGATTGTTGTACTCCAAGCTGTATTTCGCGCCATTATCTTCGTACTCTATCTTTAGAGTTTTGCCATAGAAGCGATTTCCTAAGAAATCCAGTGCAGCTTTAGTATTTTTCCAAGATACTTCTGCTGTCAGTATTCCTGGAATGAATCCGGCTAAGGCTGGCTTACCACCCTCTGGAATCTCAGATTCTCTGACCATTCGGATATCTTCGGTCAGTTCGGTCATCTCATCTGCAACGCTCTGAGTCAGCGCCTCCAGTTCTTCAGGCTCTAGATCCAAACCTGCTTCAGTCAAATCTATCGTCAGTTCAACATTACTCCTCAAGCTGCACCTACCTAATCAATTTAATTTAGACCGTAGCTGTTGATAGTATTGGGTTGATTTTAGATACGGGATTACCACGAGGAAACTACTCAATGGCTTTAATTATAGTTCCGTATTTCTTCTGAAAACCTCAAGGTAAAACAGTAGATTCCGCTTAAAGCGTTAAAATTTTAATAAAAATTCATATTTAGTCTGTAAAATTACCTATCTTCATTATCTTAAAGTTAGCGCTCCTAACCCCTAACTCGAAGCACTAGTATAAAAATGCAAAGCACGCCGTTAAAACAAGTTTAAGAGGAGCAGTTTGTGAAAAGTGCCAAACTGAAAGTAGCGATTCGAGGAAATTTTAGGGGGTTAAGGTTATGACTATCTCCGCTGATAATGTCACCCAAAATAAAGTTTGGACAGATGCAGAGTTTATGGCATTACCCAAGGATGGGCATCGTTACGAACTAGTAGTAGGGTGCGTCAGAGCGCTAAATTCTGGATCTAATCACTAATTTTATGAATCTGACGCACCCTACAGCTATTAAGCTGTTATGTCGTTTGCCGAAAGTGCGAGACTAGAAATAGCAATTCGAGAAAATCTTAGAAGGTTAGGGCTATGAGTCCATTATTACAACAGGTATTACAGGAAATCGATCGGCTGACAACCGAAGAACTATTAGAGGTGATTAGCCATACAACGGAGCAATTGAAGCGTCAAACTGTTAAACCTAAAAAACGCAAGCTGAGTGAATTTCGGGGGATTGCGCCAAACTTACTAGAAGGGAGGGATGCTCAAGATTGGGTTAATGAGTTACGGGGCGAATGGGAAGAACGGGAAAAGCGGATCTTTGAGGGTTTATGAAAATTGAATCTGCGCTAATGGGCGTATCCCAAATTTATCTCGATACAGCCCCAGTGATTTATTATGTGCAGGGGGTAACACCGTTTTTTCCTGTCGTAGATGCTCTATTTCAAGAGATTGAAAGGGGGAGTCTGGGGGCGATCGCATCTCCAGTGACTTTAACAGAATGCTTGGTATTACCAATCCGAATCGGTGACACTGCTTTAGAGCAAAATTTTGTGGATTTGCTCACGAATACGGAAGGGATTACCCTGGCTAATATTGATGTGGCAGTTGGACGACTTGCTGCTGATCTGGAAGCCCGATACAGATTGAAATTGCCAGATGCTTTTCAAATTGCCACAGCATTAACAGCTGGATGTCAGGCGTTTTTAACCAACGATGCCCAACTAAAGCGTGTTACTGAGGTAAATGTTTTAGTGGTTGATGAGTTGGAAGTGTGAAGAGAAAATGCAACGGTTGGCGGCAAAGTTGGAGGAGCAGTTTGGGAAAGTGCCAGACTAGAAATAGCAATTCGAGAAAATCATAGGAAGTTAAAGCTATGACGGTATCCACTGAAAAGAAAGTTTGGACAGATGCAGAGTTTATGGCATTACCCAAGGATGGGCATCGTTACGAATTGGTGAATGGTGAAGTTGTGGATATGGGCAATTCGGGGATGGAACATGGCGAGTTTGGCGCTTTTTTAGCGGGTACTCTATCAATTTTTGTCCGCCAAAATCGACTGGGAGTAGTATGTGATTCTAGTACAGCTTTTACGCTTAAGAATGGTAACAAGCGATCGCCCGATGTCTCCTTTGTTGCTAGAGAACGCCTAAAAGGATTAAAGCGCCTACCAAAGGGTTATTTCCAAGGTTCTCCCGATCTAGCTGTGGAAATTCTTTCACCTAGCAACACCATTGAAGAAATTCACAACAAAATTGTCGAATATTTCGAGAATGAAACGCGCTTAGTTTGGGTGATCCATCCTGATGAAAAGTATATTTTGGTTTATCATTCTTCAGAACCCGATCGCTTTCTCCGCCCTCAAGATCGCTTAGATGGCGAAGAGGTAGTACCGGGCTTTTCAATGGCGGTATCAGAACTGTTTGAAGAATGGGACTTTTAGGAGATGATGGCTATAAATAAAAGGCTGCGTCTTTACCTCGACACCAGCGTTTTCAATCGCCCTTTTGACGATCAATCCCAGGTCAAAATCTTTCTAGAAACCCAGGCGATGCTACTAATCTTGCAAATGATCCAGAACAAACAAGTAGAGTTGGTTAACTCCAATATTTTAGAGTATGAAAACAGCCGCAACAGCGATCCCGATCGCGCAAAAGCCGTCGAACTCTATCTCAGCCTTGCTAGCGATCGACAAATCGCCAATGAATTAATTCGCCAACGTGCCAAAGAGTTAGAACAAAATGGAGTTAAAGCTATGGATGCTTTGCATATTGCCTGTGCCGAAGCAGCTAATAGCGATTATTTCCTAACCTGCGACAAACGCCTTATTAATAAGTGTAAATCTCTGAGCCTTAAAGTGATGAATCCAGCAGATTTTATTTTGGAGATTGAAGATGAAAGTAAACCTGCCAACTGAAAAACAAGTCATTCAAGAAGCCCTGGAAATCTTGCTAACCCACATGGAACCCCTAAAACTCGCTCGTTTTATAGTTGCCTGTAACTTAGGAGAGGGAGATTATCTGAAAACCAAAGATCAAGTGTTTGCAGGCGAGACTGTCGATCGCTTGTACGAACAAATCCAAGCTTTTGAAGCTGGAAAAAATGAACTAAAACACATTTAAAGCGGGCGGCGGGAATCGAACCCGCATTATTAGCTTGGAAGGCTAAAGTTTTACCACTAAACTACGCCCGCATTGCGACTCACAACCGAAAAACTCAGTTTTGCGATCGCTCTAGCTAGGATAACACAACTTTGGGCAACTACACAATTTTTTTCACCTTTTCCCTTTCCCCTTTCTTCCCTTCTGCTTTATCCACTACAAAAGTCAACACAGTTTCATCTATGCCTTTAAGTTGCAAGGGACTACCCTTGGTGATTTCCGCTTCGTCCAGATAATCAGCGACTGCGGCTGAAACTAAGATGGTGTTAGGTTGGGCTAAAGCTTGCAGTCGGGAGGCGATGTTCACTGTCGGTCCGATCGCAGTATAATCGGCTCGTTCTTGACCGCCAAACATTCCCACTACTGCTGTTCCCTGATGAATACCACAGCGGAACTGTATTTCGGGGATACCTTGTTCTTGCCAACGTTGGTTAAGTTCATCTAAGTAGCGGTGCATTTGTCTGGCGGTAGCGATCGCACGTTTCACCTGTTCATTCGGTGTCAACTCTTCCGGTGCCCCATACATCGCCAAAACTGCATCACCCATAAACTTATCCACAGTACCACCGTTGGCAAATACCGCCCTAGTCATATAATCCAAATATTCATTCAGTAATTCAGCAACGCGCCGACTTCTTAAAGTATTAGAAAGTTGGGTAAAACCAACAATATCGCTAAACAAAATTGTCACCAATTTTGGTTCGGGGCGCAAATCTAAAGACAGTTCTCCTGTCGCCGCTTTATTCACTAACGTTGGTGGCAAAAAGCGTTTTAATACTGATTCTGTGAGATATTTATTTAACTCTTGCAACTTTTGTTCATTGACTTTCAGTGCTAATAAATTTCGCACTGCGGCTAAAAGTTCGCGATCGTTAAAAGGTTTAGCTAAATAAATATCTGCCCCTTGTTCTGTTCCTTCTATTCTCGTATCTTCATCGACTTTTGCGGTTAACAAAATAATTGGTGTTGCCTTAATTTCTGGCAAATCTCGAATCCGGCGAATCATATCTAAACCTGAGACGATCGGCATCATCAAATCCGTGACAATTAAATCAGGATGCCTGTCTATTGTGATGCTTAAACCTTCGGCACCATGTCTAGCTGTTAACACTTTAAAACCAGAAGAACGCAATACTTCAGAAACATAACTCCGTAAATCAGGATTATCATCTACTACCAAGATTGTCGGGGCGTTAGAATTTTCATGATCATCAACAGAAATTTCTGTTGTTACTTGTTCTCTGCTAATTTCTCTGGTTTCTGGTGCTTCTAAAATCTCTAAATCTGCTAATTCTACAGCAGCACGACTAGCTTGAAGTTGGGTTGGTACTTCTAATATTTGATCTAAAGGTAAATGCGCCATTCCTGTTTGTAACCAAACTGTAAAAGTGCTTCCTGCGCCATAAATTGATTCGACAGAAATTTGTCCGCCGTGAAGTTCTACTAACTCTTTAACTAAAGCTAAACCCAAACCGCTACCTTCATAAGAACGGTTAACGGAACCTTCTGCTTGGCGGAAACGTTGAAATAAATGGGGAATTTGTTCGGTGCGAATGCCAATTCCAGTATCTTTAATTTGCAGACGAACATGATCTCCTGCTGGTTCTACTTTAATGGCGATCGCACCGCCATTATCAGTAAATTTCATCGCATTAGATAACAAATTATAAATTACCTTATCAAATCTTTCTGGGTCTAAATAAACTTTGGGACAGGAATGAAATTCTGTCACCAAACGCAAACCTTTTTTCTCACAATAAGGGCGGAAAGATTCGACAATTTGACCTACCATCATCACCACATCGCAGGGGCGAAAACTCGCCTGCATTCTTCCAGCATCAAGTCTTTGAATATCCAATAATTGATTAACTAATCGCAGTAAACGGCGGGTATTTCTTAAAGCAATTACTGCTTGTTGGTGTGGCAGGTCACTTGTTTGGGCTACTGCTGATTCTAACGGCCCCATCATTAGAGTTAGGGGAGTGCGAAATTCATGGGAAATATTTTGGAAAAACTCTGTTTTTTGCCGGTCTAATTCTAATAATCTTTCTGCTTGTTGCCGAGTTTTTTGATATAGACGAGAATGTTGAACTGCGATCGCCGCTTGTGCTGCCACAGCTAACGCCAAATCAATTTCTAGTTGTTGCCATTTTCTCACCGAACTTGCTTCCCGGAGAGTAATGCTACCAATTAATTGCCCATCACAAATCAAAGGTACCATCATTAAAGCCCTAGCTGAAGACCGCAAAGGCAAATCAAAACCCTGCATTTCCGGCATGGCTTCTAAATCATTAATTACCACTGGTTGTTGAGTTTCAATCAATCTTTGTAATACCGGATTTGCGGAAATTGGTACTGAAGATTGCGGTAGTCGGGATGAATATCTAATGGTTGATTTTGAGTTGTTGTTAATAGGGAACTGAGGTCTTGGCGATTCATGAATCGCCCCTACGACTGGGGAGTGGGTATTAGGTAATTGCCCTGTTCCTTCCCGATTCTCGATTCCTTTTGTTTGCCTTTGACTGTGATTATTTTCTAACTCGCCAAATTCCACATCAAACACTTGCAAGCCTAATTCATTAGCATCATATAATCCCACACATTGGACATATTCATCATCTGGTGTCCATAAAGAAAGCGCACAACCATCAACATTCAAAGCTTCGCCAAGTTGTTTAGTAATTGCGGAAAAAATATCTTTTGGATCGAGACTATAACGAATGGCATTAGTAATAGTATTGACTAAAGCTTCACGTTTAGCCATTGCGATCGATCTTTCATAAGCGAGTGCTTGCGCGATCGCCAAAGCCGCTTGATCTGCCACCATAAAAACTAGTTGTACTTCATCATCTTGCCAACGACGATTTTCTGTACACTGATGCAGCGCTAAAACAGCAGTCAATTCCAATTGACAAATTAAAGGTACTACCAAAGAAGAACGAATTCCCGCTTTGGCAAAAGCTGCCGATCTTTGTTGTTTTTCTAGACTATCCCCTTGAATTTGCTCATCTGTTGCCACATCTTCAATTACATGGACATCATGAGTTTCCCAAACTGTTTGAGCCAAACTATCATCTGTTGAGGTAGTGGCTAATCGGTTGTTATTCTCAGGTGATTTTTCGCCAACGCCTCGCTTGCGATAGACAAAAGATTCATCAGCGATCGCATTATCATGGCAAGGACGAATAATACAAATATCCGCCTCCAACATATGTCCAACTGTATTCACAATTGTTTGGAGAATTTGCCGATGATCGGTGCGCGAGCGGATAGTATTAGTAACAGTGTTGAGTAAAGACTCTTGGCGCAGGGTACGACACAATTCTTGAGTGCGTGCCCGCAAGACATTATGAGTATCCAAAGCTTGTCGGACGACTAATTGTAAAGCGTCCGATTCCCAAGGTTTAGTTACATACTTAAAAACCTTACCGCTATTAATAGCTTCTACCAAGTCTTCGACATCAGTATAACCAGTTAAAATAATGCGGATTGTATCTGGGTACTGAGTAGCTGTTAAACTCAAAAACTCAGTACCACTCATTCCCGGCATCCGTTGATCGGAAATAATTACTGCCACATCTCCTTCTTTGGCTAAAATTTCCAAAGCTGCTGTCCCTGATGTTGCCTTGAGCACTTTGTATTCCCGATAGAAAGTGCGATACAGCAGGTCGAGATTATCTGGTTCATCATCAACAACCAGAAGTTTCGGTTTATTAGTGTTTTGGGACTTCATATAATCCTCTCCTGCCTAAGCAAGTCATCCCAGAAGCAAACGGTTTCATTACAAGGTGCATTAGCTGGTGACAATTTTTAAAAGCAGCAAATACCAATTCTGTTTGATTTTTCCCTTCATTAACTCCAATCCACTACTCACTACCGACTATTTTGTGATTCACATAGCGTTAGCGCAATTTTCCGTATAATTACGCTTTACGGATGTGGGTATCCTGACTCAGTTATGGGGTGTCAAGAGAATTTCCTGAAACCGGAAGCCTGAGACGGGAAACCTGTTCACTAACTATTACCTAAATATAAGGAGAAAACACATTAACACCGACAAGCGTTAGGCTATTTTAAAGAAATACTAAGTTTAGCATTGCTGCTCTCAACTGATCTAGGCAGATAACCCGTATCCTAGTTTCACAATTCTATACTTTCTTTAAGTGATACACCCTTATGTACGATCCTAAAGCAGTTGAGAGTGACAATTACTAATCGTAGTTTATACAAATTTGGATTGTCCCTGATTGAACTTAAGCATAACTTGGCTCTAGCTTAAGTAACAGTAAAACAGTAAACCGTTGTGAAGCTCTTGTTCTGGTTCCTAAAAAACTCCCGGCAAGAACCGGAGGTAATTTTGTCTGGTTCTTCTCCTTTACAAATCCGTGCTGCTAAAACCGAAGATTTAAGCTATTTGGCGGAAATTCTGGCTAATAGCTTTCACTCTCGCTCCGGTATTACTGGTTGGTTTTATCCCCTGTTTCGCTTGGGGATATACGAAGATTTGCGCCATCGGTTGCAGTCTAGTCCGTCGCGTTATGTTTGTCTGGTGGGAATCTACAAAGATTCTCGACTCGGCGATGGTCAAGATCCTCATGTTGAGCAAGAGGTAAGGGGGAGAACAGTTGCTCCCCCGGATCGGGATTGTGTGGTGGGAACGGTGGAAATGTCTTTGCGATCGACTAATCCTTGGCAGTTCTATAATTCCTCTGGCTATCCCTATTTGTCTAATTTGGCGGTACAGTCTGAATACCGTCGTCGGGGTGTAGCTCGGCAATTATTACTGGCTTGTGAGCAAATTGCTTTAAATTGGGGTTATCAAGACCTGTATTTGCACGTACTGGAAAACAACCACAAGGCAAGAGGGCTTTATAGTCAGTTGGGCTATCGCTTACACCAAGTAGATTCTAATTGGGCTTGTTTGTTGTTGGGAAAACCTCGACAATTACTGTTGCATAAGCGCTTGAGTAGCTAACGACTAGTGCAGGGCGATCGGGTTTATGCTAAAAATTAACTGTTGACGATCGATCAAACTGGTGATATGGCTAAGGAATACGAAAATCTCACGGCTGCTGAAATTACGGAACATCTGCGAAATGGTAAGTTGCTGACAATTAATCGCTGTAAGCGCAATGGTTTAATTATCTATAAACCTCACCATGCTGAGTTTGCTGGGCCTGGGGCTGCTGTTGGTGGTAACTGCGATTTAGATTGCCAAAGGGTGACTCCTGTGGGGAATCTTTCTTTGATCGATCCAGAAACTTTTGACGATCGCCAAACTGCTTATAAAATTCGCATTCAGTGGCTCCGGTTAATGAAAAAGTCTACAGAATATGACGATCCCTTACAACGGGCGGAAAAGTTGATGTTTCAGTTTGAAAACTTTTTTGATTCCCAAACTCTCGAGCAATTACCGGATGAAGCTTTTGCTCTTTTGGTGGGTGTTTTTCCGCAAACTGTTAAAACAGCAAGGGCTAAGGATGCTTAGGTTGGGGAGTTCTCGGAACTCTCGGAGATCACTTGAATTTTCCCTAGCTCAAAACTCTCTCCAGGGCGGGTTTTGCTGTTCAATTTACTGTTACGACACAGATATCTTACTAAACCCGCCCCTACAATTCAAAACTTTCTAGGGTGGTTTTTAGTCTTTGGATCGATCGCTGATTCTCTTGGGGAGTTCCTACTGTAATTCTTAATCCACCGCTAATTTGTCTGATCAATGTTCCTTGGGATTTTAGTTGTTGAGTTATTGCTGTTAATTTAGCGGTTTGATCGTTAGTTGTTGGAACTAAACGCAGATAAATAAAGTTAGCGGCGCTAGGCCAAATTTTTAAGGCTGGGTGTCCAGATAAACTGTTAATTAGTTCTTCTCTTTGAGCTAAAATTTCCCCTATTGATGCGAGTAGTTCTTGCCGATAATTCATGGCAAATAAGGCAGCGGCTTGGGTAAAACTGGGTAAGTTGTAGGGTAAGCGAACTTTTTCTAAGGCTGCTGTGAGTTGGGGGTGGGCGATCGCATATCCAACGCGATGGGCAGCTAAACGAAAGGCTTTCGAGAAAGTTCTTAAAATCATCCAGTTGGGATGTTTTGCTAATTCCTGGGCGACGGTAGTTTGACTAAATTCAAAATAAGCTTCGTCGATTACTACTAAAATATTTTCTGGCAAATTCCGCAACCAATCTAATTCTTGTGCTGTTAAAGCGTTGGCGGTTGGGGAGTTAGGATGGACGACAAAAACGAGGCGAATTGGTGGATTTTGGGTTTGATTAATTGCTTGTTGTGCTGCGGCTAAATCTATTTCAAAATTACTTTCGGAACGTCCGACTGTAACTACTGGAATTCCTAATGTTTGGGAGATAATTCCATACATGGAAAAGGTGGGGTTGGCGACTAAAACTGCTCCTTCTCCTTTTAAACAGGTGGCGATTAAAACTGAGCGAATCAGTTCATCGGAACCGTTGCCAACAGAAATATTATCTAAGGTAATGTCGGTGATTTGTGCGGATTCGTTGACATATTGGGCGATCGCACTTTTGAGCGCCACATAACTACCATCTGGATAACGATTATTTTCGATTACTTGCTGATAAGTCCAACTCAGTTTTTCCTTTAATTCGTTAGGCAAATCAAAAGGACTTTCGTTAGAGTCTAAGCGATCGATGGTAATGTCTGATTTGACTGGTTCACCAGATGTACCACCTGGGTGGGGTTGATAAGCAACCAGTTGAGCGAAATCGGAACGAATAAAGTCTAGCATTGGTAGGTGACTGGGGACGATGGCGAGGTGGGGGATTATTCTGTAGGATCAAATTTTACCTCTAAAAATTGCTCAGTTGGCAGAAAGTGGAAATTTCTTGCCAAATTTCTGGTAAAACGTTGGCGAGGGAATGATCGCTCTGTTGTTCAATTAATTTTACCCAAGGGCGGGAGGCGGCGAAGTCTCTACTGGCTTGAATGGGGATGACTTCATCGTTGATGCCGTGAATAATTAAGGTAGGAATTTGGCGTTGAATTTTGGTTTCTGGGTATTGTTTTAAGTCAGTTACAAAGTTGTAGCTTAAGGGGAGCGATCGCTTTGACCCGTAATGATAAACTGGTAAAAATCCTTCCCTTCGCCAAATTTCAACTGTTTGTTCTCCTAAAGCGGAAAGCCACAGATCAAGAAAAGTAAAGGCTGGAGCCAACAAGACTAATTTTTGACATTGTAGTTGTGTTTCGCCTAACCAAGCTGATGCTAATCCGCCAAAACTAGAACCAATTAAAGTTACTGGTGTTGGTGAGGGAGGGAAAGTTGCTGCTACTTGACGCAGTTGGCGCGTCATAGTTAAATGAGTAAAGTCGGATTGATTTAAGTCAGGAATTGTTAAGGGAATTTGGATTTGCGAAAAGCGATCGCGCAAATAATTAGCTTTAAGTGAATTAGGGCTAGAAGCAAAGCCATGCAGATAAATGTATTCCCAGTTCATTTTTTATATGTTAATGTTTTCCTTCACACCAAATAATATACTTTTATCTTTGTGGCGGCTGAGATTTTTGAAAGAGAGAATCATGATTTTTTCGCGTTTTGATTCGATTTTGTAAATTTTGCGCTACCTGACGACGTTGTTCTGGATTTAACACTTCTCGCATTTCTAATAAACTTTCAAAGCGCAAACTTCCCACTTTTTGTTTTAAGGTTTCGATTTGACGATGTTTTTGCCGCAAGCTATCTATGCTTGCATCGCTTCCCAACATTTGACCTAATTCAAATTGAGCTTGGCGCAAAGATTTGGCTGATTCAACAATTTGTCCTCTATACTTATTACTAATTGTCTGCATTCGTTGAGCTTGTTCTGTGGTGAGATTCAGTCTTTGAATCCATTTGGGAACATCTTGATTAGGAGGGTTATTGGGTAGGTTGGGATTTTGGGAAGTAGGTTGAGAAAACCAAGGTTTAGGATTAGCAATGGCAACTGCGCTAATCAATAGTGTTAAAAACGCGATCGCAGAAGCACGGCTGAATAACATTGTTTTCTATCTCCTTGTAGTAACTAAATTTGTAGTTTTAGTTGAGTAATAAGCTTTAGATTTAGCCAGATTTAAGTACTCGTTTTGGATACTTTCTACTGACATTTCCGGGGGATTATTAGTAACAACATCATTCCAGTTATTTTCTAAAAAGCTTTCTATTTTAACGAGTTCTTGATGATTCTGGCCTCGATTTCGACCGGGGAGATAGTTGGAGTTACTAATGAGAAATTTACTAGATTTAGAAATGGTTTGATTTAGTTGAGGGGCAGCAGTTGGCGAAAGAGAGTTAATGGTGGCGAAAGAGTTATTTAAAGAGTTATTTTGTCGTAAATAATTACCACCCCAAGCTAAGGCTAAACTAGCAGCAATAGCGGGAGGAACTAACCATAATTGTCGAAAACGAGAGGGATGATTTGGGGAATGATGGTGCAGTTGTGGTGGGGGAGAAGATGCGATCGCACAAAAAAGTTTTTCTTCCAAGTCGGGGGGAGATGGGGGAATTTCTGGGCGATTTTGCCGTAAGAAATCGACTAAGCGTTGGTCATCATTTGGTAAGTTACTCATAGCTGAACTCCTTGTTTTTGGAGAAATTGCCGCATTGCAGCACGGGCATGAAATAGGCGAGATTTAACTGTTCCCACCGGAATACCCAAGATTTGAGCCACTTCTTTTTGCGGAACTTCCTCTAGGTCATGCAAAACGATTACAGCCCGATGTTCTAAACTCAGCTGTTCTAATGCGCGTCGTACCAAATCCTGATAATGTAGTTGCATCAGGTCGGGCGCTGGCAATTGTGATTGTTTTGGGTCTTGGCTTTCTAATTTGGTATTAAAATTGCGCTGTTGGGCAAATTGCCGTCGCTGATCGCAAGCTACGTTCCAGGTAATACGATAAAGCCAGGTAGAAAATTGCGCTGTTTGACGTAGTTGCGGCAAACCTTTCCACGCTCGCAGGAACACTTCTTGTACTAAGTCATCGAGCGCGGATGTTCCGCAAAGTTGGTAAAGTGTGGATCTGACTCGCTGGTGATAGCGCTGATAAAGTTGGCGAAAGCTTTGTCTATCGCCTTGTAAGCACTTTTGTGTTAAGTCCGAGTCGGATATGTCTTCTGTTGGCACACCTACACCTGGCACAAGATACACCAATGGTTTCTCCCTCACCCGCTGTTATCTCCAGTTTAGACTGGGCAAGTGCGATCGAGGTTCAAAGTTGGGGGACTGGGGACTGGGGACTGGGGACTGGGGACAAGGGGACTGGGGGACAAGCGGACAAGCGGACAAGGGGACAAGGGGACTGGGGAGGTGGAGAATTCAAAATTCAAAACTCAAAACTCAAAACTCAAAACTCAAAACTGTTCCTCGTTATCCTCGTTCCCAGGTTCAACCAGGGAACGAAGAATGGAGGCGGGAGCCTCTTGATTCAAGATCTGAGTTATCGCAAAGTTACGAATTCTTCAGCTGTGGAAGGGTGAATTCCTACGGTAGCGTCGAAGTCTTTTTTGGTTGCTCCCATTTTAAGAGCGATCGCCACACCTTGAATAATTTCGGCGGCATTTTCCCCTATCATGTGAGCACCTAAAACTTTGTCGGTGTTGGTATCAACTACTAATTTGACCATCACTTTTTCATCTTTTCCGGTAAAACTATGGTACATGGGACGGAATCGAGCTTGATAAACTTTTACCGCATCCCCATATTTTTCTTTAGCTTCTAATTCATTTAAGCCAACTGTTGCTGCTTCTGGTTGAGAGAATACGGCGGATGCTACAGTTTCATGGCTAAAAATTCGGGGATTATTGCCAAATTCCGTATCAGCAAAAGCTCGACCTTCGTTAATCGCAACTGGGGTTAAATTAATCCGGTTGGTGCAATCTCCGACTGCGAAAATGTTTGGTTCTCTGGTGCGGCTATATTCATCAACTGCGATCGCACAATTGACGGTGTAACCATGTAAGTTGGGCAAATCTGGCTCGTCACATTGGGCTATTTCTACGTTAGTATTTTCTAAACCGAGATGTCCTAAATTAGGAGCGCGACCAATGGCAATTAATACTGCATCGACGATGATTTTCTCTTCAGTATTCTTTTGTTTGTCCAAATAGGTTATTTCTAAACCATCTGAGACTTTTTCGATTTTGGGGATATAGGTATTGGTGACAATATTAATCCCATGTTTGATCATGGCATCTTGAACGCCGCTGCGGATGTCTTCATCGAAACCTCTTAAAATGCGATCGGTGCGAATAAACTGAGTAACTTCGCTACCGAGTCCATTCATAATGCAGGAAAATTCTACACCAATATAACCTGCTCCGATCGCAGCAAAACGCTTTGGTTGTTCTGGCAAAAGAAATATTTCGCGAGAGGTAATCCCGTATTCTTTAGCTCCCGGAATATCAGGTTTAATTGCTTCTCCGCCCACCGCGATTAAAATTTTATCAGCTGTCACTTTGCGTCCATCTACTTCTATGGTATGAGGATCTAATAAAGTGGCATCGCCTTGAATTAAATCAACGCCAGCTTTTTCTAGGAAACTAATGTGTAGCTTACTCAATCGTTTAACTTCGTTATCCACGCTAGTAACTAGTTTTTTCCAATCAAAGCTAGGTTGTACTTCGCTCCAACCATAACCTACTGCATCTTCGTAATAATGAGAAAATTTGGAGGCGTAAACCATGAGTTTTTTGGGTACACAACCGCGAATAACGCAGGTACCACCGACGAGATCTCGTTCAGCTATGGCTACTTTTGCGCCGTAGCTAGCTGCACGTTTGGAAGCTGCTAATCCTCCAGAACCAGCACCAATGACAAAAAGATCGTAATCGTAGGACATAAATTGTTATGCTCCGTTAATGAACTTTTCTACAAGTTATCGTATGAGTTGGCTAATTGACTTTTATTTAAGAAAAATGAAATCTCTGAAGATAATTACCCTAAGCTTTATTTTAGGTTGTGTTTTGTCTGTGATGCCTGTTTTAGCACAACAAAATTCTACTGCTCCTGTTACTCTTGATGGACGACAATTATTTAAGCTTAGCCGATTAAATGAGATTGATGCAGAACTAAGAGCTAATCAAGCTAATCAAATTTTAAATCAGGCTGTGGCATCAGGCAATCCAGCACAGGTAAAGGTGCAGGAAATAAATAGTTTTCCTGTAATTCAGGTTAATGGCACTAATGTAGTTACAGTTACGGATAAAGATGTACCAGTTGGAGTTACCAAAGAGGAGCAAGCGAAACGCTGGCAAAATATTTTACAAGCTGCTATTAATCAAGCACAGAAAGAAAGAAGACCGGGATATAATCGTTATGCAGCCTTGGTTTCTTTGGGATGTGTTTTGTTAGCAATTGTTGTTAATTTGTTGTTAGGTTGGTTTTGGAAATACTGGTTGCTGACCTTACTGCCTACGCCAGAAAGAGTGAGAGAAACTGCTGCGCCGCCGAAGGTTCATTTGTTAGCAAAATCAGTTTTAAGATTACTGCGGCTAGGAATTTGGTTATACACTTTGCTGTATATTGCTAATTTGTTTCCCCAAACAAGATTCTGGAGTCAAAGAATATCTAATGTGATAGTTTACACTTTAGCGGAACCGATCGTTAATTTAGGAAGTAATTCCTATTCTGTGATTCAAATCGCGATTCTGATTGGGTTATTTTTCGGTCTTTTATCGCTGACTAAAGTTGTGAGAAACTTGTTGCGATCGCGTGTGCTCTCGTTTACGGGAATGAACTTAGGAGATCAAGAGACGATCGCCACTATTGCCAACTATACCTTAATTTTCATTGGCACAGTTTTATTACTACAAATTTGGGGTTTAGACCTCAGTTCCTTAACAATTTTTGCCGGGGTTTTAGGCGTTGGTATTGGTTTAGGCTTACAAGGAATTGCCAAAGAATTTGTCAGTGGTTTAGTAATTATTTTTGAACGTCCTATCCAAGTAGGAGACTTTATCAACGTCGGAGAATTCATGGGAACAGTGCAACGAATCAGCGTTAGAAGCACTGAAATTCTCACTTTAGAACGACTTTCGATTATTGTTCCTAATTCCCATTTTCTCGAAAAAGAAGTAATAAACTGGAGTCATGGTAGCCCAGTTGCTTTAATTAAAATACCTGTAAGAATTGCTTACCATTCTGATTTAAAAAAAGTGCGCCTAGCCTTGCTAGATGTAGCTAAAGAGCATCCTGAAGTAGCCTCAGATCCACCTCCAAACGTACTTTTTAAAAGCTATGCTGAAAATTATTTAAACTTAGATTTAGTTGCTTGGATCACCGAACCCAGAAGACAGATTTTAATTAAAAGTGATATTTACTTTCGGATTGATGAAATTTTCCGAGAGCGCAACATAGAAATTCCTTACCCTCGACAAGAATTACATCTCCGTTCCAGCAATTTACCAGTAGAACTTTCCCCTGAGTTAGAAGCATCTTTAACTAAGTTACTAGGTAACAAAGCTAACGGTTATAATCAAGATGGACAAAGCATTTCGCCAGAGTAAGAAAATATAAAAAATTTGTAGGGTGCGTTAGTAACGCACCATTCCCTAGTTCTGTTGAGACAAATCTTTAAGTTTTTGGTAGTGGAGTTCGGCGAGGAATAGGAGTAGGAGTAGGAGTAGGACGAGGAACACAAATATTAGGGCGAGGATTGCAAATATTAGGACGAGGAGTACAGATATTGGGACGAGGGGCACAAATATTGGGACGAGTAACACAAGGGTTTGGACGCAAATTATCGCGTTGATTTTGTTGGTTGCGAACTTGGGAAATTTCTGTGTTAATTTGTCCTAATGCGATCGCTGCACCTTTGCGAATTAAAGGATTTTTATGCTGCAATGCTTCTGTAAGTGCGGGTGTAGCTGTTGCACCAATTCCCCTTAAAGCTATGCTGGCATTTAAGCGCACTTGTTCGTCATTATCCGAGAGCATTTCTATTAGTATAGGAATAGTTTGTTGAGCTTCTGCACCTATTCCCGCCAAAGCAAAAGTTGCACCTCTGCGAACTAAAACATTTTCATCTTTTAATGCTTCCGTGAGTGCAGAAACCGCAGGCGAACCAATTCTTCTTAATGCTACAGCAGCATCTAATCTTACCTGTTCATCTTCATCTTTTAACATGGTAATTAATTGGGGAATTGCGGTTTTTGCTTCTGGTCCGATCGCGCCTAATGCAAAAGCTGCACCACCCCGAATTTGTTGTTCTTTGTCTTCTAATGCTGCGGTGAGAATGGGAATTGCTGGAACACCAATTTTTCTCAATTCTCTGACTGCTTCTAAGCGTTTTATTTTATCAGTATCCCTGAGTTTTTCCACCTGAGCAATAATTTCAGTGTTGATGGCGGTTTGTGCTTTGACACTCCCGATTAATGGCAAAATTACTGAAAGGCAGATGAAGGCGATTTTGGGTGCTAGAATTAATTTTTTGCGGGTATTGTTATCCATGATAAGTCCTCTATTGTTTTGGATATAGACGTAACAATTAGCAAAATGTTCTTTGGCAAGCTAGATCCCCGACTTCTTGAAGAAGTCGGGGATCTAAAGGTATCTGTGTACTCTACGATAAAATTCTTCGAGTGCTTCTATGGAAGTTTTGTCGTTGTAAAGGGAAGTTTGAGAATGTTTAATTTGCTGAACAATCTTTTGTCGCCACTCTGGTTGACAGCCTAATTTTACAGCTATTTCGATATATTCGGTTGGATTGTTAGCAATTGTATCAGTAATTCCTAGCATTTTTAAAATGCCGTAAGTTTGACGCGATCGCATAAATTCACCTACGCAAGTAACTATTGGTAAGTTGCCAGCAATACTCTCTAATGTGGTGAGAAATCCAGTAAATCCAATTGTGTCTAGGGAAATATCAGCTAATAAGTTAAGTTGGCGGTAATCTTGTTGATTTAGGCGGGGTAAAATTAGGCAATAATCGTCAAAATTCAAGTCAAATTTAGTAAATTCTTGTTGAATACGTTGGCGGAATTGTTCGGTAATTTCATTTATGGGGTGAGCAATAAAAACAAATTGCGATTTGGGAACTTTTTGGGCAATACTCGGAAAAATATAATCATATTGCGGTAAGTATTTAAAAAGGGATTGACAGGACAAGTAAATAACTGAATTTTCCTGCAACTGAAAGTCGGCGCGAGTCTTTGTAATTGCAGGAATTAGAGGTTTACTGTAGCAAATTCCCATGTTAGGTAAGCGAATTAATTGCTCAGAATAATGCTGTTGAGCATTTTCTGGTTCTAGTAAATCTGCCGATAAATAATAATCAATTGTGGGTAATCCTGTGGTTACTGGATGTCCCCATGCTGCACATTGGATTGGTGCTAGTCGCAATGCTGCAAGCTTTGTCATTTGGGGTGTCATGCCAATATCTAGAAATACGAGAATATGTAATTTATCGTCGGTAATTTGTTGACAAGTAGCTTCTAAGTTATGGGGAATATGATGGAAGTAATTACTATGTTTTTGATATTCTTCTGTAATTTCGTCGATTTGATGGTTTATATAATAACAGTAAACTTCAAAATCTTGGTTTTGGCAATGTTTTATCCAACCAAGAAAGACTGTGCCAACTGTATGCCAATGAAAACTATCACAAACATATCCTATGCGAATTTTTTTACTTTGTTTTAGAGGTGTAATTTGTTGCTTTTCCGTCCATTGTGGGTAGTTTGCTGACATTACTTGATTTACCAAATTTCCATAAAGTTTTTGTAATTCTAAATCGTTGTAACCTTGATATTGTAAATAGAAGTTAGTTCGCCAACTAATAGCTTGTAAAGCATTTTCTTTTGATTCAGTAGTTACTAAATTTATTGCTTGAGTTAACTCTGATAAACCTTGAGTAAATCTTTGTCTATAAAAGTCTATTTCCTGCCCATTTTTATAGATAATTGGCAAGATTCGCAGATTTTCCACCTTGAGAGTTACATTATTAGGAAACAAGTTTAAAGCATGATTAATTACTTGCATTGCTTCTTGAGTTTGTCCACATTCTTGTAAAGCAAGGGACAAGTGCAAGTAAAGCTCAATTTCTGCGGTTTGGGTGTTGATAAAATGTTGAAAATGAGTAATTGCTTGTTGATAATCTCCCTGATAATAAGCAGCATAACCAAAGTAAAGGGATGCTTGGGTTGATTCATTTTTAGCAACGTAAGTAATAGCTAAATTTTGCAGAATCAGAGAGTCAGATGGTTTGATTTTCAGAGAGGTTTGATAAGCGTTAATTGCTCGATCGATCTGCTGCTGCATCATCAACAGATTACCTAAATATAAATAGCTGAGATAATTATCTTTGTCGAGTTCTATTGCTTTAAGATAAATAGTTTCAGCTTGAATAAAATCACCTGTTTCCGCCAGCAGTTTAGCTAATTTATGATAAACTTCAATCCACTGAGGAGAAAGTTTTATCAGCTGTTGATAAGCTGCGATCGCTTCTTCAAGATAACCAATTTTTTCTAAGACCAAACCTAAACTGTAATGTAAATTAGGGTTAACAGCATCAAAACTTAAAGCTTGAGATATAATTTCTAGTGCATCCTGATATTTCTCTTGGTTAAAATACACCATTCCCAAACCATGCCAAGCTTCAGCACAGTCGCCATTTATCTGTAAAATCTCCTGATACTTCTCAGTTGCTTTTACCAAATTACCAGTATTATAAAATGCTAAAGCTTCACTCAATAGCACATCTATAACGAGATCATTTGAATTATAAACTCCTCCCTCTCTTCTCTCTGCGTCCTCTGCGTCTCTGCGGTTCATAAAAAATAAAATTACTTAGAAATAGGTATGTTGTTGCGCGTTATCGCTCTTATTTAAACAAGCGATAAAAGCGCAAAAACGCAACAAACTAAAAATTTTAATTTAAAATAATTTAAAAAACAAAATTAATTTTTTTTACAAAAAAATAAAGCTTTTAAAAAACCAGC
>NZ_JBHFNQ010000117.1:0-14609 GCF_041929345.1 Floridaenema aerugineum BLCC-F46 | reverse complement strand
GATTGATGAAACTAGGTACGTTGTTGCGCTTTAGCGCTATAGTTTAGCGCTGAAGCGCAACAACGTACTTTTTGGTTCAAATATGGGTGCAGCTTCGAGATCTTCTGGTAAAGGAAATTCTGTTACTAATTTAGCGATCGCCATAATTCGCTCAAAGTTTTGGATTACACCTGGACGATGTTCGGAGGCGATCGGCAAATCAACTAATTGAGATATTGTATCAACATATTCAGCCGCAGTTGGTGGTTTTTCTTCCATAATGCTGCTTTTGCCGTTGGTTTTAATTTTCACATTTTAACAGTTTATCAGGGATTTTTCATGATTAATTTTAAATTGGTCTACGCTGATAACGGAAGACGAAACGGCGCAGGATAAAGTAAAGAATGATTGCGGAAATGATGCCGTTAATTGGTTTAATGCCTGGGGAGAAGTAAGCGATCGTACCAGATTAACGGTATCTCATTTAACTTTTTAAAGAAGTTGGCGGTGTTTAATTAATGAACCGACACCAAAAGCACCAAAAGCTAATAGAGTTAGTACTGAGGTAGGTTCAGGAATCGAACGTTGTCCTGGAAAATCGTAACCTTGGATTTGGAAAGAAACGCGAGAACGAGCTTTAATTTCATTGGGATTAATATTTAGCCAACTCATTTTAACTGTGCCAGTTAAAGATGTAATTGCTTCGGGACTAGAAAAGAATTTTTTACTCAAACTTTGAGCTTCTGTTGCTTGTCCAACAGAACTGCTGAAAACGCTATCTAATATTCCTGATGTATCAGTTGCATCTTGACCGTTAAGGGTTTTAACTATTAAATCGATTTGAGTTCCTTCGGCTACTCTTTGCGTTCCCAAAACCGGAGCATTGTAGCTTCTAGTATCAACATTTGTCAGCAAATAAAAGCCATTAAAAATGTTAGGTGAAGGATTCAATAAAGAATACAAAATCTCTTCACCAGCGAGAGTAAATTTAGCAGTTTGACCATCCCAATTAAATGACCAATCTACTATTTCGCCATTGTTCCAATCTCGGTAAATTTGTCCAGTATTGTTTGCTTGGGCTCCGTTTGGACCGATCGCAAATTCGTAATCTTCTCCAAAAGGTGCGCCTGCACGACCTTCCACTTTCCACCCTAAGTTTGTCCAGCCGCTAGGTGCTGGTGCGTAGGGTTCATCTTGCACTAATGTTAACCCAACGGCGAATGCAGGAATTGCGAGTCCCAGACTACCTGCGGTAACTCCAAGTGCTGCGGACATGGCTAGCAAACTTGCCTTACTCATACCCTGGTTCCTTACGGTTGTTCTTACCGTCCTAGAGAAATTTCAGTATTACTACACAAGCTTAACCTTAGATTTATGAAATCTTCATCAGAACTTCACATTAAAAACTAGTTTTAGCTAAAATTTACGAAACAGTGCTGACTTCTTAGGTGTTCAAACAATCTCAGCTTAAACCTTGATTGCCATGCGATCGCAATCAAGGAAAGAACTAAAATAAGACTTAATGGGAGAAACAATGATTAAAAATAATCGGAGTATTTACGAGTGAAAATTGGAGTATTTTTAAGCGATTTGGGCAAAACAGCAATTTATTATCCGAGATTAGCAAAAGTAACTGGTAGCGTGACATCTTGTATATTTTTTTGTCAGCTTTTGCAATGGCGATCGCGATCGAATAATCCCTATGATTGGCTGAGAACTAGCGTCCAAGAAATAGAACAAGAAACTGGGTTAAATCGCAGAGAACAGGAATTGGCACGAAAAGAATTAATTGAGCGAAATTTGCTGAAAGAAAGATTAGTTGAACAGCAAAGTAACACTTTAGAATTTTGGCTAAATTTAGAAGCTTTAGAGGAAAAGTTACATGAACTTTTACATGATTTAAAGAGCAATACTGTTGAGGAAAATGTTAGCAATAAGTTGGAAGTAATTCAACCAAATCCGGTGAGGAAAACCGAGCAAAATGTGCCCTGGCAACGTCCACCAATTGCTGTAAAAGTTACACCTAATTACCAATTTAATGGCCCTTGGAAAAGTCATGAACAATTTGCTGAATTTCAAAAACTTTTGTTAGAATATGCCAAGGAAAAAGGTTTTTACAATCCGGCGGATTGGGTGTTTAAAATAATAGATGGCATAACTAAAGGTATAGTCTCGCCATTTTGGGATGAATTTGTGCAGGGAATTCCGTTAGGAGAGAGTCAAAAAGTTAAGCGAGATTGGGAAATTGAACCGGGAATAGCTTATCCTGCTTTTGAAGAAGAACGGATACAATATTATGTCCAAAAAGGTGAACCTTTAGAAGTTGCGGTGTCTAAAGCGCGATCGGATTTGCGAAATCCGGTTTTAGGTAAGGATTTGTGGGAGGGTTTTTTGCGGAAGTGCGATCGCATTGCCGACGAAGCAATTAAAGCCAAAAAATCAGGAATAAAAACCCCTTATTTACCCCCATCTTTTACAGATAAACCTGCTATTACTAAAGAAAGTGTCATGCAAAAACTGAGCGCTGTATCACCCCAATTGTCCCTAGAATCTTCAAGTTACCAAAGTCTCGCACAAATGAATGATAAGGAGCAAGAATCTCCCCAAAAAAAGCCGGATTCAGCTAGCGATGTGCCTAATATTGATACTTTAAAAGCAGTTTTCAAAACTCCAATGGGTAAAAAATTAGTGGAAAAGCAAATTACAGAACACCCGGAATGGGAATACGCAATTGTTGATGGTGAATTAGTAGACTTAACTCCTTTTTAGAGGTAGAAAAATGAAACGAATTAACCAAATTGATGCCTTTGACTTAGGACGATCGCCACTTTCAGACGAGGAAAGAGAAAAGTTGCGTCGAGAAAGACTGCAAAAGCAGAAAGAAGAAGGATATCAACTGCTAGCAGAACTTTGTTATTTAGGAGAATATGACGCAGCGAAAAAGATCGCCAATCAAAATCAGAATTGGGGTTATGAAATTGTTGGCGGGGAAGTGATGGAGAAGGAAGATTAGTCTAATAAAAAAATTCCAGTAATTCCCAAAAATCTAACTCTTTATTGTCTAACCAAAATTGGGCATCATCGCTTAATTTCAGTTGCCTTAAACAATCTTCAGACAGGAACCTAGCATCAAGTTCATCCAGAAAGATGTCCCAGTTTTCTTCAAACCAGGGTAAATCTTTAAGCTTTTCATATCTAATTAATTCAGCTTCTTTTACCTCCCGCAAACTTCCCATTAACGGCGGGAGCTTTAACCTCTGAAAAAGTTTTCTGACGTTATCTAAGCTCATAAAACATCTTTGTTTGTAATCAGTTTGTAGGGTGCGTTAGTGCTAACGTAACGCACCATCTCTCGGAAATTTTAAAACGCAAATTTGCTGCTAACTTAACGCACCATCCCACTAAACAAACTCGAATTCTAATTGATGACTTTGGCAAAAGTTATGAGTAAAATGATCGACTACATTTGTATCAGCAAGTTCTAAATTATAAAAGTCTACAAATTCATGAGCGAAATAGGGTCCAGCGTGCCAAGTTCCTACTTCTAATTTAATAAAACAATTTCCGGGAATGCGAAAAGCGGCGATTTGTTCGATCGCAGGTTCATTGCAATTATTATCAGGAGGAGCAACAGCAATTAACCAATCTTTTCCTGCTAAAGAACCAAGACATTGAGTGCATTTAACATGACGAGTAATTTTATGAAATTTGCGTCCTCTGTGAGTTAGGTGCATAATATAAAAGCGAGGAGTGCCATTTTGTAAATTTAACTGTGCGTCCTCTGCATCAAAACCTTTGCCATCTTGACTGGGAAAAATCACCTGTCCAAAAGGGCGAAAATTGTCTACAGTAATTAATTGTGCGGGAATTTGTTTTAATAGTAGTGATTGACTCATTGTTTTAGCTAAATAGATGATATTGTTAATGTATCTCAGAATACGGCCTGAGATTACAGAAAGATTTACCAGTATAACTAATGTAGTCTCTAAAGTTGGTAAATAAGGCGATCGCAATATGTCTCCAAAACTTCCCAGACGACAATTTATCTACTACGCTTCCGCTGCTTTTGGTACTAGTTTACTCCTAAAAGCCTGCGGTAACAGTCCAAATTCTACTCCACCGACAGCAGGAAATACAACCAGCAACACCACCGCTGTAACTGATGCGAAAAAGTTCAAAATAGCGATGGTTTTGCCAGGAATTACTACTGATAAAGCGTGGAATCAAGCAGGTTTTGAAGGTTTGAATACTGCGAAAAATCAACTAGGAGTAGAAACTGCTTTTGTCGAAAAAGTAGCACAAGCAGATCAAACCGAAGCTTTATCCGATTTTGCTAGACGTGGGTACAATTTACTATTTGCTCATGGCGGACAATTTGATGCAGCAATTCAACAAGTAGCACCGCAATTTCCCAAAACATTTTTTGTCGGTGTAAATGGTGCAGTGAAAGGTGCAAACATGGCATCTTTACGAATCGATCATTTACAAGCAAGTTATATTTGCGGCATCATTGCTGCTAATATGACAAAATCAAACAAACTAGCTTATTTAGCAGCACAATCTTTTCAAGCAACCGATGAAGAATTGCGAGGATTTCAGCTAGGTGCAAAATCAGTTAAACCGAATATTCAAATATCACCAAGTTACACAGGTGATTGGAATGATGCAGCGAAAGCAAAAGAAGCATCTTTAGCGTTAATTTCATCAGGAGTTGATGTAATTTATCAGTGGTTAGATAATGCTTCGCCAGCAGTTTTACAAACTGCTGCGGAAAAAGGAGTTTTTGCTTTTGGAAACACAACCGATCAATTAAATTTAGCACCAAAAGCAGTATTAACTAGTGCAGTAAAACGAATTGATTTAGCCATTGCTTATTTAGCTGATTTAGCAGTAAAAAATAATCTCAAAGGTGAAATTTATACAATTGGTTTAGAAAGACCAGAAATTCTTTATATCGGCAAATTTGGCGAAATGGTTCCCCAAGACTTACAGCAAAAAGCACTGCAAACCAAACAAGCAATTTTAGCTAAAAAAGTAATGTTTGAACCTTGTCAAGAAAATGGGAAAAGTACACGCTGTGTAAAGCAAGCATAGTTTTAGGTACGTTGTTGCGCTTTAGCGCTCTAACCCCAGTGGTAGTAATAAGAGAAGAGCGCTGAAGCGCAACAACATACCATACCTTTCCTTCTTTTTTCTGTGTCCTCTGCGTCTGGAGTGGTTCAATAATGACTTACCTAAGACTGGAAAAAATCACTAAAAGCTTTGGCAATTTCCTAGCTAATGACAACATTAACTTAACAGTTAATCGAGGTAGTATTCACGCTTTATTAGGGGAAAATGGCGCAGGTAAAACTACTTTAATGAACATTCTTTGCGGACTTTATCAACCAGATGCCGGAAAAATTTATTTAGGAAATCAACCTGTGCAAATTTCCTCCCCTGCAATGGCAATTCAGCAGGGAATTGGGATGATTCACCAACATTTTATGTTAATACCGCAACTAACTGTTACCGAAAATATTATTCTCGGAACTAAGTTAGATTTAAGGTTGAATTTATCTGAAAAAAGTCAGGAAATTTCCCAATTAGCTAAATCATTTAATTTAGATGTTGATCCTTTGGCAAAAGTTGGGGATTTACCTGTAGGAATACAGCAAAGAGTAGAAATTTTAAAAGCACTGTATCGCCAAGCAAAGTTGTTAATTTTAGATGAACCAACAGCGGTATTAACGCCGCCAGAGGTGAAAAATTTAGCGAAAATTTTACGCGAATTAGCCGATCGCGATCGCACCATCATCTTCATTAGCCACAAATTAGAAGAAGTGATGAACCTCTGCGATACAGTAACAGTTTTGCAGCGAGGAAAAGTAGTAGCAAATTTACAAATTAAAGACACAAACTCCCAGGAATTAGCCAGATTAATGGTAGGGAGAGAAGTATTATTTCAATTAGATAAATCTCCCCATACTTCGGGAGATATAGTGTTAGAAGTGCAGAATTTACAGGTGAGAGATGAAAGAGATTTACCTGTGGTAAAAGATGTCTCTTTTCAATTGCATTCAGGGGAGATTTTGGGAGTAGCGGGAGTAGATGGAAATGGACAACGAGAATTAGCAGATGCGATACACCTGCGGTACGCTGACGCGAACGCCAATTTACGCCAAATTTCCGCCGGAACAATTAGCAAAAAAACCACCAATAAAAGTATAGCTTACATTCCCGAAGATCGGCAAAAAATGGGTTTAGTAATGGGGTTTAGCATTGCCAAAAATTTGATTCTCAAAGCTTTTAAATTTCTCCCTTTTTGTCGTCGTTGGTTATTGCAATATGGAGTAATTAATCATCATGCTACTGAAGCAATAGAAAACTTTGATATTCGCGCCGAAAATCCCGAAATTAAAGTTAGTCAACTCTCAGGAGGAAATCAACAAAAAGTAGTTTTGGCGCGGGAACTTTCGGGAAATCCCGATTTAATTATTGCCATGCAACCTACCAGAGGATTAGATGTAGGTGCGACAGAATATGTGCAGCAAAAATTGTTAGCAGAAAGGGAAAGAGGTGCAGCAATTTTGTATATTTCTACTGAATTAGAAGAAGTGATGGCGGTTAGCGATCGGATTGCGGTAATGTATGAAGGTAAATTTGTTGATATCCTAGACGCAGCTACAACCACTGTAGAACAAATTGGTTATTTAATGACTGGTGGTAAGGTTTTAGATTCAAAATGATCAGAGGTAAACACCCAATGATACTTTTAAAAAGCCTTGTAGTTTGGGTAATTATTGTCTGTGGTGAAATTGCAAATGGAATCGCACGCACCCTGCTGCTTGTACCCTACGTCGGTGATTTTCACGCCAGACAAATCGGAGTTTTCACAGGTGCAACAATTATTCTGACAATCGCCATTATTTTCATAAAATGGATTGGTGCAAAAAGCGTCTTTGAGTTGTTAGCTATTGGCTTACTTTGGCTGGTGTTAATGCTAACATTCGAGGTAACATTCGGACTTTTTATAGCAGGTTATTCCTGGGAAAGAATCGCCGCAGATTACAACATACTCAAAGGCGGACTTTTACCAATTGGTATGCTGATATTAACACTTTCACCTCTAATTGCCGCTAAAATTCGCCGCTTAATCTAACCATCCCAATTCACCCCTAAACCCCTCCTTCTCTTCCCTCTGCGTCCTCTGCGTCTGGAGCGGTTCAAAAAAATTTAGCTTGAAGAATTACTGTAGCTATTACCCAAAAAAATAGGCTATTTACTGGGTATTTTCTTTCGGTGGATTTGAACCTTCTGAATTATCGATTGTATTTCTCCATTCCACAGAAATTACTTTAGGATTACCCCTAATTCTTTGATTAACACTACCCTCAAAATTAACTGATCTTCCAGGTGCAATAGTACCTGGAATTTCCCGCGAACCTGTTTCAATCACTTGTTCTTCAGTTGGTTCTCCATCGGGTGTAGTATTGCGGACAATAGCAAAATTAACTTTGACATTTGTCACCGGATTATTAGTATTATTTACCACTACACCCCGGACAGTTCTACCTCGAAATACACTGCTAATTTGATTAACAGAAACCTCGCCTGTAACTGCGGAAGTTGTTGCTGTTGTTGCTGGCGTTGTCGGCGGTGAATTAGGAGTAGTTTGGGGTGTAGCTGCTGGCGTATTTGTCGGAGTAGCAGTACAATATTCAGGAGGCCAATTTTGTTGAATTCTGGCTCTAGAATTAGCTAAAGTTTGGATTTGGCGACGATAAGTAATTAGTTCCCTTTCCATTTGTGGTACTCTAGCTCTCATGCGATTTAAAATGTTAATAGCTTTTCGCCATTGTTGAGTACAAATTGCTTGTTTAAGTTGTGCATTTAGTTCCGCATTGATGTCAGTTTGAGATAAACTCGGACTAGCTAATAATCCCAGAATTGTGATTGTGGCGGCGCTAGCTAAAAATTTTAGTTTCATACATTAGTGATTGGGAAAATACATATTATAAATTAAATTAAACCTACAATCTAAAGTTGCCCATTTCCCCGCTCAAAAATGACAAAAAATCAGCCTATTTTACCGATTCTGCTCCCAATTTTATCGCCAATTGTGGCGATCGCATCCGCCTTACTAGTCGGTGCAATATTAATCGCCTTCAGTGGCAATAATCCTGTCACAGCTTATACAGTCCTCTTCAATGAATCACTGACAGACTATTATGGTTTTGCCAGCACTCTCACCAAAACGGCACCTTTATTATTAGCAGGTTTAGGAGTATTAGTAGCCCTAAAAGCAGGACAATTTAACATTGGTGCAGAAGGGCAAATTTACATGGGTGGGCTCGGTAGCACTTTAGTCGGGTTATATTTACCAGGATTACCTGCGTGGATTCATCTACCCTTAGCGTTATTAGGCGGATTTTTGTTTGGCGGAATTTGGGGCTCAATTCCCGGATACTTAAAAGCAGTACGGGGTGTAAATGAAGTAATTACTACATTGTTGCTTAACTATGTCGCTTTGAACTTGGTGGGATACTTGGTACAGCAACCTTTAATTGAACCAGGAGCGCCTAGTCCGTATTCTCCCTTACTCCCTGAAACATCTTGGTTGCCGATTATACTGCCGCAAACCCAAGCCCACGCCGGAATTTTAGTTGGGTTAATAGCGGCGATCGTTTTGTGGGTAGTGTTGGCGCGATCGCCTTTAGGATACCAAATCGAAGCGGTGGGAATGAACCCCACAGCGGCGCGATATGCCGGGATGTCGGTAAAACGCACTATTATACTGGTGATGGCGTTAGCGGGAGGTTTGGCGGGGTTAGCGGGTTCTTCGGAGGTTTTGGGGTTGAGACATCGACTTTTCGATCAATTTTCGCCTGGGTATGGGTATGATGCGATCGCGATCGCCTTTTTGAGTCGCGGAAACATCGCCGGAGTTGTAGCGACTTCCCTATTTTTCGGAGCACTTCGCAGCGGCGCAAATGTCATGCAACGCAGTGCAAATGTTCCGGTGACAGTGGTTTATGCAATTCAAGGTTTAACTGTATTATTTATTGCCATTAGTTTTGCTTTGGAAAGAAGGTTTAAGTTTCAAGGAATTTTTAAACCGCAGATGAATGCAGATGAGGTTTAGGATTATGAATTATCGATTTTTTTGGAACCGCAAAGGACGCAAAGAACGCAAAGAAAAGAAAAGGTAATACTAAATGTGAAGCTTACCCTTTTCATCATAATCTTCTTATTTCTTCGTGTTCTTCGTGCCTTTGTTGTTTAAATTTTCTTTTATTTTATGGACAATCTCAACTTTTTCACTGACTACTTAATTGCCAGTTTACGCCTTGCAGTTCCCCTAGCTTTTGCTGCTTTAGGAGGACTGTTTTCGGAACGTTCAGGAGTAATTAATATTGCGCTGGAAGGAATGTTATTATCTGGCGCATTTGCTAGCGCCGTCGGAGCATTTTTTACAGGCAATGTTTGGTTAGGATTACTATTAGCAATTATCATCGGTGCAATAGTCGGACTTTTACACGCTTACCTCAGCGTCAGCTTAAGAGTCGATCAGTTAGTATCAGGATTAGCAATTAATCTCACTGCTGTTGGTTTAACTTCCTTTTGGGCAAGAATCTTATTTAATAGTGGACAAGCACAAAAACTTCCCGGAATAGACAGTATCGCCATCCCCGGATTAAAAAATATCCCCATTATCGGTTCGCTGCTATTTAATCAAGACCCCTTAATTTACCTCTTATTCCTCTTAGTTCCCCTCACCACCTATCTAATATTTCGCACTAGTTTAGGTTTATCTTTACGGGCGGTTGGGGAATATCCTCGCGCCGCCGATACTGCGGGAGTTTCTGTTAGCTTAGTGCGTTATGTAGCTGTGATAATTAGCGGTTGTCTTGCCAGTTTAGGCGGAGCATATTTAACTTTAGTTCATGTTAACTTTTTCGTAGAAGGTATGAGTGCTGGTAAAGGTTTTATCGCTTTAGCTGCATTAATTTTTGGCAGATGGCATCCCGTCAGCACTGCTTTAGCTTGTTTATTATTCGGTGCTACTGAAGCTTTACAATTGCGAATTCAAGCCTTTAATTTGAATATTCCTTATCAATTTTTGGTGATGTTACCTTATATAATTGCCCTGTTAGCTTTAGTAGGATTAGCCGGAAAATCTACCCCTCCCGCTGCACTCGGTAATCCTTATATTCCTGAAAGTCGGGATAGTTGAACCAACAAAAAACCCCACTCGTTCGCGGGGTAAAGTTGCTGTTTGTTGTAGTTTCTCAGAGAGGATAGAGTTAAAAATATTTAGTTCTTCTATATGACTTTAGTTTCTCACTCTAAGGTAAGTTATTACTTCCCCCATCCGTTTCACCCAACAGGGTGATATTGAGAAATTGGTATCAGCAGTTACAAAATAATAAAATTGCCAATATCTAGAAGTGACAGCAACCGTAAATTAATTAGAGTCAATGACTTCGCTTGTAGTCCGACAGGGAATCAATTCCCTGTCTAATAGCGCAACTCGGTTAAAACCGACTGAAAACCCAAAGAAATTAAATTTCTTATTACTCATACCAATTCTCTATGAAGATGCGCTCAATGAACCCCACCCCAAACCCCTCTCCGTCTACGGTCTCGGTTCTATGATTAAGCGCAATTTTACAGAGAATTGGTATCAGTCTACTTCAGTAGACTTTCGCTATTAGCCTGCGATTTGAATCGCAGGCGGGCTAGTAGGCTGACAGACAATGCTGCTGAACATTAATTGACAAATTGGAGAATTAATCATGCGTTACGCTGTGGTAATTGAAAAAGCAGAAGGAAATTACTCCGCTTATGTTCCTGATTTACCTGGTTGTGTCAGCGTTGGCGATACTATAGAAGAAGTTAAAAAAAATATTCAAGAAGCGATCGCATTTCATTTAGAAGGAATGCAAGAAGATGGTTTACCTATTCCTCAACCAACTACTGAATGCGAATATGTGGAAGTTACAGCAGTTTTGCAGTAATTAAGAAATTATAGATTTAGCTTGCTGGAGGATGCCAACCGCTAATTGCCCATCGTCGCCTAGCTGCAACTATAACTGAATTGTTCATTCTCAAACGTACAATTGTTGCTCGTCCAATGCTTGTTAAACCTTCAAATTTCGTAGTATCAGAACTCCAAGAAAAATGCTCAGACCAATTTTGTGTGCGAGGGTTAAAAAGCGGGGCATTTTCTCCTGTCACAGGATCTACAGCTACGGTTGCATCACTCTTAAATTCATTGCAAGATCGACAAGCTAAACAAACATTCTCAAAGCTAGTTTCTCCACCTTTAGAAATAGGTTGAATATGATCGTAAGACATCGGAATGCCACTATTGGCTTAACTAGTTAAACAATAGCAGCGTCTTTGGCGATCGCTTTCTCCAATCAAATTTCTTAAACTTTCCGAAATATATGTAGACATGAATTATCAAAGCGTTGGTACGAGATGTCCCCGCCAACGAAGTAACACTGCTGCCTGTGCTTTTCTTAACATAAAAAGGTCAGCTTCTTGTCGCAATGCCATCAATTCTAAACGTTCCGCTTCTGTGAGTGTACCGTTAGAATTTCTCTCTAAAAGAGAGTCATATCGTTCCATTTCTCCTGCTGTTTTCCGACTATTAACAATCTCCCACAAAGTATCATCGTCTAATTTATCCAAAGCAGCAATATCAGCTTGAAACTCTTCTGGTACATCATCCCACTGAGGAGGACTACCAACTTGTAAAGCATGGAGAATAACTTCTTCAATCGATCGCTGTGTCGCATTAGCAGTATTCACCAAGCGTTGATAAAGTATTTCTGGAATTTGAAGGGTAATAGTTTCAGTTGGCATATTTTCTAGGTTTAGTCTTCGGAAGTTATGTGATCTTTGTTAGTCTATCCAAGATTTTGTTTCAAAGTCTTTAAAATATTTAGGCTTGCTGACAATATAATATTTTGAACTGTAAATAATATCAATGAGCCGTACAATTAATGAAATACACATAATGAAAATAATTACCAAAATTATAAATAACGTAAATTTATATGGGATGATTCTGGAATTTAATAAAAAGATGTTTAGACATACAGATAGTAATAATGTCATCCAGTTAATCCTGTCAGGAAAGATATTTGTTAATTTTTTGAGCCAAATAGGTTTTTCGTCATAAAATAGTTTAATTTTTCCAGCCCCTTTTATTGTTCCACTTATTTGAAAATCGGAGTGTTTTCCAGTATGAACTATTTGCATAATTACTCCATCATCTTTATCTAGATAATCAAAACTAAAGCTTATTTCTGACTGAACATTATCTATATTATAATTAAATTGATTAATTTTATCAGATTCATATACTAGCTTAACGTCAAGAATTTTATGATTGCCACTTAACCTAATCTTTAGTGGATCTCCTGCTGCAATATCTTTATTGTGTATCGTATCTTTACCTGCCTTCCAAAAAACAAGATTTGTAAAAGTTAACCTTTCAATTTTATGACTATTATAGGACATTTCTAATTTTTGAACCTTCGGTTCTAATGTGTAACTGCTAAAAGCATAAAAAGGTCTTTTAACTTTTTTACTTTTTAAATGAATATATATTGACAAAATTACGCCTAAAACACCTATCATTAAACTAATAATGCTGAACCAAGGGTTAGTTACTAGGGAATTAAGCCAATTTGAAGATTGAGCCATTTTAGTGCCTATCTACTACCAATACTTTGCCTAAATTTTATCTTCTATATCAATTATCTATCTTTTTCTTCTGCGATCGTCCATCTGCGTTAATCTTCTCCATTCACCTTGACAACTGTCCCCATTTCTGCTAAAAATAGAGATTTGTGGAAACTTTAGCAATTTTAATAAACCTTTGGCTAACGTTATTGTAATTGGAGCCCAGTGGGGCGATGAAGGAAAAGGCAAGATAACAGATTTACTAAGTAAATCAGCAGATGTAGTAGTACGTTATCAAGGGGGTGTCAATGCTGGACACACCGTTGTAGTTCAGGGACAAACCTTTAAGCTGCATCTGATTCCTTCTGGCATATTGTATCCAGAAACTCAGTGCATCATTGGTTCTGGCACAGTCATCGACCCCAAAGTGTTGATTGGAGAGTTGGATCAGTTAAAAGAACTGAACATCTCCACGAAAAATTTAATGATTTCCCAGACGGCGCACGTCACGATGCCTTATCATCGCATGATTGACCAAGCATCGGAAGAACGGCGCGGAGATTTCAAGATTGGTACTACAGGTCGGGGTATTGGCCCTACTTACGCCGATAAGTCGGAACGAACTGGTATTCGTATTTTAGACTTGATCGATCCAGAGGCACTGCGCGAACAGTTGCACTGGACAATTACTTACAAAAACGCGATTCTGGAAAAACTATACAATTTGCCGCCTCTTGACCCGGAAGCGGTAATAGAGGAGTATTTAGGCTATGCGGAGCGTTTGCGACCTCATGTAGTCGATTGCTCTTTAAAAATTTACGATGCTGTTGAGCACAAGCGCAATATCCTATTTGAAGGAGCACAAGGCACGCTTTTAGATTTGGATCATGGTACTTATCCTTACGTTACTTCTTCTAATCCGGTAGCTGGGGGGGCTTGCGTGGGGGCGGGTGTTGGGCCGACAATGATCGATCGCGTCATCGGCGTATCCAAAGCTTACACTACCAGAGTCGGCGAAGGGCCATTTCCTACCGAATTAGGCGGTACACTAGGAGAGTTGCTGTGCGATCGCGGTGCGGAATTCGGCACAACTACAGGACGGAAACGCCGTTGTGGTTGGTTTGATGCTGTAATTGGTCGCTATGCCGTGCGGATCAATGGCATTGACTGTCTCGCTATTACCAAACTCGATGTTCTCGACGAACTCGAAGAAATTAAAGTTTGTGTTGCTTACGAAATTGACGGTCAACGCTGCGAGGATTTTCCTAGCAGTTCTCGCGTGTTTGCCAATTGTCGCCCAATCTATGAAACTAGACCAGGTTGGAAACAATCAACGGCAGAATGTCGCACTCTAGAAGACTTACCTGGCAAAGCTTTGGACTATCTGAAATTCCTGGCGGAGTTGATGAAGGTGCCGATCGCGATCGTCTCTTTAGGCGCAAGTCGCGACCAAACCATTATCGTCGAAGATCCAATTCACGGCCCAAAAAGAGCATTATTGCATCCCGACGGCACACCTGTGAACGTCTGAAGCATTAATGATGCTCAGAAAATAAGAGTAGAGGATGGTGTAATCCAGTAAAATTAATGACTTCACCCTTTACGATCTTGCACCATCCGTTCTACTATAAGGGTTCCGAAATAGGGGAAAAACCTGTTTTATTTAAGAAGTGTTTTAGATAAAATATTGGTGTTTCTGCTGTTATATGAACTAGCAGTTTAAACTGGGGAAAGTTACATAAACCAATAAATGCCAACTGACGAAGATGCACTTATAGCAAGGCTAGAAATTCATAGAGATCTTATAGGATGGATGGCTCTCCCGGATTTATGGTGATAACAAAATCTTATTTAATCGTAGGGTGTGTTAGGCACGGGCGATAAATTCAGCATTCCAATCCATCAATAAATTCCCGTGCCTAACGCACCGTTCCCTGGTTTGTAACATTTAT
>NZ_JBHFNQ010000116.1:0-25516 GCF_041929345.1 Floridaenema aerugineum BLCC-F46 | reverse complement strand
CACACCTTCCGCCCAAAAAAACACTCTCACAATCTTAATATGGGGCGGGGGGGGGCCGTCGCCCCCCCCCAAAACACGGCTTTTCTTGTGGGGGGGGGCCCCCCCGCCCCGCCTTGGTTTTCACTTTATTTACATCTACCTACTTACTATCTATCTAATCCAATTTGCGTTAAATTTAGCGGATGGTGCGTTATTAACGCACCCTACAATAAAGTACAACCGACAACTAAATCATGAATAGAGAAATTAACCAGCGATTAACAGCAGAAAACTCGGAAATTAAACTCTTAGTTCTTGACATTGATGGGACGATCGCAGGAGAATCTAATCAAATTAGCCAACCTGTTAAACAAGCAATAAAAGCAGTCCAAGCTAAAGGCGTAAAAGTTGCGATCGCCACTGGCAGAATGTACTGTTCCGCCTTACGCTTTCATCAAGATATCAATTCCGATCTGCCACTGATGGCATACCAAGGCGCACTCATAAAAGATCCTGCCACAGACAAAGTTTTACGTCATTGGCCTGTATCTAAAAATTTGGCATTGCGGTTATTAGATTACTTTGAACAACCAGAACTGCGATCGCTACTTTCCGTTCACTTTTATATCAACGATCAACTTTATGTCCGAGAAATTACCCCAGAAACCGAAATTTATGCCGCACGTTCCAACGTTCCCCGCATCCCAGTCGGTGACTTACGAAAAGTTTTAGATACGGAGAATGAACCGACAAAAATATTAGCATTGAGCGACGATACTGACGTGATCGAACGTCTTTTAGGCACGCTCAGAAAACAATATACCCCAGCAGAACTTTACCTCACCACATCTGTAGCTACCTTTTTTGAAGCTACTAACCCTTGGGTAAACAAAGGTGCAGCTGTGCGTTATTTAGCTGAAGAAATCTTAGGATTGTCAGCTAGCAATGTCATGACTGTTGGTGATAATTTCAATGATGTGGAAATGCTGGAATATGCAGGTATTGGCGTAGCGATGGGTGGTGGCCCTGCGGAAGTCCAAGCGATCGCTCATTGGGTAGCCCCCAGCGTCGAGGAAGATGGGGTAGTTGCTGCGATCGAGAAATTCATCCTCTAAAAAAACCCCTTAAATCAGAAAGAGAACCGACGACTGGCCGTGTTTCGTCTCGGTTCTCTTGCTGGTTCGCTCCTCACACATCTGTAACTATACAGGAGGTATTTTAATTTGTCACCCCTTTTAAGAAAATTTTTATTCTTTTGGCATAGAACCCTTGGGGGAAGGCAAGCGGGCAGGGGTACAAGGGTAAGTATTGAGTAGGGGCAATTCATGAATTGCCCCTACTCAATACTTACCCCAGTCCCCAACTACAATTCCAGAGGTGCGGTAACGCCTATACAGTCTTCTAACAGCAGTTGCAACATTGTTTGGGTAGCCATGAGTAAACCTAACCTTGCTTGGGCTAGTTCTGGAACTTCTGTCTTTACCTCGCCCCAAATGCGGCATTGGCGATAAAAGTTTTCCCAGGAGAAGCTAATTTCCTGTGCGAGTTTTTCCCAATTCAACTTTTTTGATGATGCGGGACAGTACATCGCATCTAAGGCAGAAAAGAGTTGAGAAATTAAGCTGCATTCTCCCCGATGGGTTAATCGCAACTCTCCTTTCTCATTTAACCAGGGAATAGCGTCAGGTGCGATCGCTCCCCATGAACCCTCGCGTTGGGCTAACCTCAGCAGCGAACAACAACGCGCATGAGCATATTGCACAGAGAAAAGGGACCCGGAACTGGGAAAGGCAGAAGGCAAAAATTCCCCTTGTCCCTGGAGCCCCCCTGCTCCCCCGCCCCGCTGCCCTTCTGCTAAACTCTGCAACCAAGTAGCAATTCCTAAATCAGTTAATTGTAAGTGCAGCCAACCAGGAGGTACTACTTTGAGTGTGAAATATTTTTTGGGGTCATCAGATAATTCTTGACTCGATAAGTAGGAAAACTGATCCGCTATTTGGGTAGCAACATCTATTGGCGATGTTCCCCATGATTGAGACTCTTTGAAAGCGATCGCACAAATGTAAACTACTACTGTGTCCTTCTGTACTCTGGTCAAAAAAAGATTACCTTTTGTAACTAATTGTTCCCTAATCTGACTACATTTTTTTTCTAAAATTGAAGTATCTAAATCATCCTTTTGGCTGATGTAGTTCTGTTCTTCAGCCAAAAGTAGCCCCGGTATTAAATTTGGCTGATGTGGTACTGTATTAATTGTCCTTTTCAGCCAGAACAGCAAAAACCGTTTAGCGGCGGGGAACTTGGTGGTTAGTAAACTCTGATTCATGAACAAGCAAGCCCACAGCCAATTTACCTTTCTTTTTTGCCATCTATCTACAGACGTAGATTGCATCAAATATAACAAATATAAAAGTCAAATTACAGATTGATTAATTCATTCTAAAGTATCCTTTATTACTTTAAAAATCTAGTAAAACTTATATAAAGATAGTATGAATCAAGCTTGGTCAAATGACATTAATTTGACTGAGTTTGAACAGTAAAATCTCCCTCGATGACGAAGGTAATAATAATACACTATTTAGTTGACACTCAAAGCTATGCTCCCACAATCTGTTTCCTTAGAACCAAACACAATAAATTCAGAAGCACTACGTCCTGAACCAGCACGCCCATTTCTGACATGGCAGCGCATTCTTGACTGGGCGAATGAACACTATCGCTGCCGAACTTTTAGCAAAGATGAAAAAATTCCCGCCCGTCCGGGACTACTTTACTTAGTGCAGCGAGGTGCAGTGCGAATGGTAGGAGTTGCTCAAGTTAGTGCAACTCATCGTAATCTAGGCGGACGCGCCATCGCCAATATGAACCAGGAAGAAGCCTTTTTAGGTTTCATTGGTGCGGGACAACCTTTTGAAATTGTAGCTCAATCGCCTTTTACCCTACATAGTTATGCTCACATTGACCAAACTTCGGTAATTTGGATGTACTGGCATGACTTAGATAATTGGCCTCATTTTCGCCGGGAAGTGTTGGACGCATTTCGTTATCAGCACCAACGGAAACTGTTGTGGTTGAGTACTTTGGGACAGCGCCGGACGATCGATCGCCTCTTAGGATTCCTCACACTGTTAATAGAAGAATACGGCGAACCCGCAGAACAAGGTTACAGTCTACCTTGGACATTAACTCATGCTCAAATTGGTAGCGCGATCGGTTCGACTCGCGTCACTGTTACCCGCCTGATGGGTAAACTACGGCAACGCGGATTAATCCTCACCCAAGATGATAACCTCATCTGTTTGCCTGCGGATACAGCACTACGTCGTTAGAAGGGCTATGGGATCGCCCTTGCAGGAAATTTTGGTGAGGGAAGGGAAAAGTGAAAAGTTATGAGTTTTAAGTTTTAAGTTTTGAGTTTTCTTTGCAATTTAACTCAAAACTCTGTACGGGCAATTCATGAATTGCCCTACAACTCAAAACTAACTCCTTTGCCCTCCATCCCCTTGATAACTTAATTCGTAAGTTGGAGAAGAGGTGGGAAAAAGTGGCAATTGCAGAGTAAAACTGGCACCTTTTCCGAGGCGCGATTCTAGGGTAATCGATCCGCCATGAAGTTCTGCTAATTTCCGGGCGATCGCTAAACCCAAACCAGTTCCCGAAAATTTTCGTGATAAAGAAGTATGAATCTGAGAAAACGGAGAAAATAGTTTTACTTGGTCATTAGGATCGATCCCAATCCCAGTATCCCAAACGGTAAAATTTACATTTTCCGTAGTGTAGTTGTTAACAGTCTCGGGAGAACGATAAACTCTTAAACCAACACTTCCTTTTGGCGTGAACTTCACGGCATTAGTCAGTAAGTTAATTAAAATTTGTTTGAGGCGAATCGGATCGGCAACCAAGAATTCTAAATCGCTAGCTACTTCTACTTCTAAAGATATACCTTGAGCGATCGCTCGTTCCCGGATTAAACCAATTACATTTTCTGTTATCTCATGAATAAACACAATTTGCGGATCTAACTCCAAACGTCCAGCCTCAATCCGAGACATATCGAGAATATCATTAATCAATTCCAGCAAATACTGACCACTGCTATAAATTCGCTCCACATATTCCTTTTGTTTAGGATTGAGTTGGCCGAAGCATTGTTCTAACAGCACACTAGAAAAGCCCAAAATTGCCGTTAAAGGCGTGCGTAACTCATGACTAGTATTAGCAATAATCTCTCCTTTTACCCGGTTTAAAGTTGACAACTCTTGATTCTTTGCTTGCAAAAGTTGCAATTGGCGAGATTGACGAATTGCTAAGGTACATTGACTGGCTACCTGTTCAATTAAAATAATTTCATCTTGACTAAAATGATGGGGTTGAGATTGCAATAAAGCAATTCCTCCAATTAAACCTTGGGTATCCCAAATTGGACTAATCAACACCATATTTGCTCTGGTTTCGGGTTGACTATTGTTGAAGGGAATTAAACCCAAATAAGTTTTTCCCGCTAACAATGCAACACGACAATTTTCTGGTAATTCCTTAAGTAGTAAGCGTTTCCCTACCAGTGAGACTTCGTTATTAACAATCTCAGAAGATTGCCGATCTTTAAAATACTCATGTTCTACTTCTAGTACTTCTTCGGTTGCTTGGAACAGCATGGCACAACAACCATCAATTTTTAAAGCTGTTACTAAACCTTCCACAGCTGTTTGCAGGATTTGATCTTCTTTCAGTTCTTGGCGTAGTGATACCGTTAACTTACGAATTAATTGCTCAAATTGTAGCGATCGATTTAAAGTCAGCGTGCGTTCTTTCACCCTTTCTTCTAATTCCTGAGTGTAAGCTTGCAATTGTTGTACCAAACTTGCTTGTTCAAAAGCGATCGCCATTTGATTCGCCACCGCTTGCACCAACTTTCTTTCATCTTCCGTCCATTGTCTAGGTAAGCGACATTGATGAACAATCAACAAACCCCAAAGTTTCCCCTGCTCCAACTCCAAAGAATTATCTTTCCGTTGTTGAATCGCCGCCACCATAATACTTCGCACCTCCATTTGTTCTAGCATTTGTCGATAGCATTCCGACAATTCCTCAGTGCGAACATCTATGCTATGCCAAAGTCTACCTTGACTATAAGCTTGCAAATAACGTTGGGGAATACATTCAGCTGGAAAACTTTTTCCTTTAATTGATTTATATGCTGGTTTTACAGCTTCTGATGTACAAATACCACTAGCATCTGCTTGTAACTGATAAGCTAATACGCGATCGGCATTCATTGCAGTCTGTAATTTTGTCACTCCTATTTCCAAAATCTTGGGAAAATTAAAAGTGTTGCGAATTGTCGCCGCAATTTCACTTAGTAATGCTTCTCGTTCCCGTCTTTCATTAATCTCTTTTTCGGCTTCTATAATATAACTTAAATCATTAACAAACACCAACAAATAGCTATCTTCTGTTTCTAAATTTTCCCGCAAAAACATCGTCACTTCCGCCCAGACGATCGCACCATTGCGGCAAATAAAACGCTTTTGCAAAGAACATTTTCCTGATAACTCGCCATTAATTAATTGACGAATAAACTTCATGTCATCAGTAAAATCATCTGGATGGGAAATTGTCCGACAATCTAAACGACGTAACTGTGCTTCCGTGTAACCAATCAAATTACTCATTGCTGGATTGGCCTTGAGGATACCACCATCCAAACTCATGTAGAAAATGCCTACAGGTGATTCATAAAATAAGATCTCCTCCGCTTGGGAGTTTTCCTGCTGAGTGGGAAAAGAACATAGAACATTGGCAATTTTTTCCCTCTCTTGCTCTTTCCACTCTCGATGTACCATATTTAATTCTCCATTCCTGGCTCCACTAGCAGAAGTTTTGGCTAATGGTAATAATTGTAACTACAATTTTTGCCATAAAATAGTGTCGTTAATTAAACTTTGCGCTGTTAATTCTCTGCATAGCTGTTGAAATTCCCCATTTTCTCCAATTGCTAAAGCCATACCATGACGATCGCACTCTGCCACACCTACCATCACCGCTGATAAACAAGTGTAAAAATCAGCATTACTCAAGTCTATTATGATTTTATTTAGTCTTTATTTTGCAAAAGTAGACAAATATTTATATAAATCATCCTTACGCTCTTTAAAAGTAAATTTTCTAACCTAATCTCAACTAACGGATAGGTACAAAACCAGCTTTGCCAATTAATTCTTGACCTTCGTCAGTAAGCAACAAATTAGCGTAAGCTTCACCCCCTTGCTGCTCTATTTGACCATTTTGTTTCACAATCACAAACAAATTGCGCGTTAAAGGATATTTACCTTGCTGAAAAGCAGCTAAGTTCAACTGATTGCGTCGAGTTGGACATTGAGACAAAGGTACAAACGGTTCTTGATAAGGTGCGACAAATTCGCCTTGTTTGCGACCTATAGGTATTGATTTAACAGTACACTGCGGCACTACCTCTGGTGCAGAAGCGTAATAAATTCCTCCCGGAGTATTAGCGATTTTCCGTAACGCTTGAGTTGTCGTGTCAATAAGTTCCACATTGGGAGTAAAATTTTTCTCCTTAAGAATTTCTTCTAAAAACATATCTACCGTTCCACCAGAACCTTTAGGGCGAGAAAAAGGTTTAATTACCAAATTTGGGCCACCTACTTGTTTCCAATTAGTAATTTTGCCAGTGTAGATAGATCTTAATTGGTTAACAGTTAATCCGGGAACGTTCAAGCTTGGGTTAACAGCTATAGCTAAACCATCAATAGCAACAGTAATTTGTTGCAAGCGAAAACCGCGTTGTTGTGCTTGCTGATATTCTTGGTCAGTTAGGGGTCGAGAAGATTGAGAAAAAGCTATTTGACCGTTGAGTAACATTTTAATTCCAATACTGGAACCGGGAGGACTACCAATTGGATTGGTATAGCGCAGTCGAAATTCAGGTCTTGCTCCTTGAATAGCTGAATCTACTAATAGTCGAATTGGTGCCCAAGAAGTGCTACCTCCATAGTTAAATAATCCAGAAGGCACGTTTTTTACTTGGGCAAAGTCAGTACTTAAATTTGAGGTTTTAGAAGTGGAATTATTAGGGTTTTGTTGACTGAAGTTATCAATGTTAAAACCGAAACTGTGAGTCAACCACCAAATAATCGCACTTAACAATGCCAGAGTAATTAATAAGGCAAAAATCAAACTTATTGTTTCATTTTTTTGAGACATAAGAAACTGGATAATGGATTGGTGACTATTAATACTTACAAAAATCGGGAAACTAGTTTGTAAATTAACCGGAATAAAATAGTAATAGCGATCGCCACCAACCCCGTTATAATTGGTAATCCAATTATAAATAATATACCTCGACCACGCAACAGGAACCCAACCAAAGCAAATGTAATACCAGCAATAATCAATAAATCAAACTTTTCAATCAGGCGGCGATTTTGAGCAAAAATCAATCCTCCCAAAATCATCCCCCATAAACCCATCTTCACACCTGCTGGAATAGGTAGAAAACGTAAAGCTATCAACAGCAAACCTCCTTCAAATCCGGTAAATGCTGCTCCTGCGAGCACTTCCCACAAAGAGAATCTTGGTCGAGGTGAAGATGGAACTAACGGGGATGCAGGTTGGGAGATAGGTGGATTTTGTGGTTTTTGAATTAGCGATCGCGTTACTTGCGATTGAATTGATGCTAAAGCAGATTTGCTATTAAGTGCTGTTAGTACTTCTTCTGCGGAAGCAAAGCGTTGTTGGGGTGCAGGTAAAAGCATTCGGTCTAAAATATTAGCTAATCGATCGCTCACCTGCACATAATTTCGCCATCGCCATTCATTGTTGTAAGAATCATATAACTCCCCAGGAGATTTACGAGTTAGTAAAGTTAAACAACTCACAGCAAGAGCATATAAATCTGTCGCTGGATAAACTTGAAAACCACTCATTTGTTCTGGAGGAGCATATCCCTGAGTATAAATGATTCCTGTAGATTTGTGAGAATTTTCCGAAATCGGTACGCTTGTTACTTGTTTAACTGCGCCAAAATCTAATAAATGCAAACGACCTTGGCGATCGCGCATAATATTAGAAGGCTTAATATCGCGATGAATCGTCCCTTTTTCATGCACAAATTGTAAAACCGGGAGAATTTCCCGCAAAATTTCTACCACTTCATCTTCCAAAAATTTCCCCTTTAGTTTCTGTTCCTCTTCTAAAGTTTGACCATTGATAAACTCTTGTACCAAATAAAAAAATTGCTCTTCTTTTCCCAAACTTCGATTAAGAACACTTAGCTCAAAAAAGGCATATAACTCTGGAATTTGAGGATGTTCATTTCCCAGCTGTTCTAAAACTGCTGCTTCCCGTTCAAACAAATTTTGTGCTTTTTGGAGTTGATTAGGGGTTAAGTTTTCAGGAGGGCGAAACACTTTTACCACACAACTACGCTTAGTCGGAGTATCGCGATCGCGTGCTAAAACCGCCACCCCAAATCCTCCTTTACCCAACAATTTCCCCGGTAAATAACGATCTCTTAAAATCAACGGCATCCCACAAGCAGTGCAATACTTTTGTGACACTCGTTTAAGAACAGTTAAATCGTCGAGTTCCGCGAAACTATTCACCGGACGAGGACAACCTGAACGAGTGCAGTAAAGTTCCATAAAAGTGGATTGTTTATTTGAGCTTTTGGCAACTGCAAAGGCTAGCTACCATTAGCCGGAAAAATTTTACCAGCTTGAGGAAGCACAGCAGTTTTGTGAGAATTAGCCAGATTAGCCGTAGCTTCTACGATTTCTTTGCTCCATCCCGGCATAGCAAACGAAGGCAAAATTTCCTGGCTAAAAGCTTCTGCTGCTTTAGAACGGTAACGATGAGGATTAAAAATCACCGACAGCATTCGTTTGATCACCACTTCATCAATATTGGCACGATGGAGAATTCCCATTTGCAGTTCTTTTTCGATCGCCGAAACTGAAACAAAAGCTGCACCCAAACCCGACTGTACAGCATTTTTAATTGCTTCTATGGAATTAAGTTCCATTTCAATTTTCAACCTGCGAGTATCAATCCCACAACGAGTGAGTACTTGATCGATTACCTTACGAATAGTTGATTGAGAATCGAGAGCAATAAAATTTAGCTTGTACAAATCTTCTTTTTGGATAATTTCCAATTTAGCAAAGGGATGAACCACCGGAATAATTAACGCTAACTCATCCTCTACATAAGGCTGAATTTGTAAAGATTCGTTCAATTCCGAGGGAATTTCGCCGCCAATAATTGCCAAATCAACTTGTCCATTAGCTACACTCCAAGCGGTGCGCCTTGTAGAGTGGACGTGCAACTGTACCGACACATCTGGATATCTTTGCCGGAACATTCCGATCATCCGAGGTAACAGGTAGGTTCCAGTAGTTTGGCTGGCTCCCACAATCAGGGTACCACCCTGGAGATTCTGCAAATCTTCGATCGCACGACAAGTTTCTTCACAAAGCGAGAGAATCTTTTCGCCGTAGCTCAACAGGAGATATCCTGCTTCTGTTAATTGTGCCCTGCGCCCACCGCGATCGAACAACGGCACATCCAATTGCCTTTCCAAGTTCTGCACTTGTAAACTAACAGCGGGTTGGGAGACATACAGACTATCTGCGGCGCGTTTGAAACTTCCCTCTGCGGCGATCGCTTTGAGAATACGCAACTGATCTAAAGTAAAAGGAAGGTCGGTCATACGGCTAAACCTGAATGTGAAAAGGAGCCAGAAGACGACAAACCCGGTTAAAAGGGGTTTGACTCAAACGCTTAATTACTAATACAGTTTAGAGATCTTAGGTACATATAGGAAGTAATACCGCCCAAGAAAAGTCTTCTTTCGAGTTATTTCTGACATGGTTTGTGCTGTAATTGAATCGATTGATAATTCTTCAAACTCTGTAATGTTATTTACTTGGTTCACACCCAGTCACGGAATCATCCTGGGACTGTTGTTAACTTTTGCGATCGCTCACAGTGGATTAGCAGCATTGCGTCCTTGGGGAGAAAAATTAATTGGCCCTAGAATGTACCGCATATTATTTGCCCTAGTCAGCTTGCCCCTAGCCACTGTGTTAATCATCTACTTTTTTAACCATAGGTATGACGGCTTACAAATGTGGCAGGTTCAAGGAATACCCGGAATAAAACCCTTAGTTTGGGTGTTATCTGCCGTATCTTTCCTTTTTCTGTACCCTGCAACCTTTAACCTACTGGAAATTGCCGCCATTCAAAAACCAGTTGTACACCTTTACGAAACAGGCATCATTCGGATTACCAGACATCCCCAGATGGTCGGACAGATAATCTGGTGCATTGCTCACACCATCTGGATTGGTACCACTTTTACCCTAGTTACGTCAATCGGCTTGATTTTACACCATTGCTTTGGAGTCTGGCACGGGGATCGCCGACTACTAGCCCGTTACGGCGAAGCGTTCGCAGCAGTTAAAGAAAGGACTTCGATCGTGCCATTTTTAGCGATCGTCCAAGGCAAACAAACCCTAAAATGGCAAGAATTTCTCCGCCCCGCATACGCAGGAGTAGCCGTCTTCGTTCTCCTCTTCTGGTGGCTACATCCCATATTGATTGATGCCACCGCTAGGGTTGCTTGGTAAGGGGGACTGGGGACTCTTGACTGGGGACTGGGAAAAGTTTTGAGTTTTGAGTGAGAGAGTTTTGAGTTGGGAAGAGTTGGGGAAGTTTTGAGTGAGAGAGTTTTGAGTTAGGGAAATAGTTCTAAGTTAATGAGCTTCCCAAGAGTCCCAAGAGTCTCCCAGTCCCCAGTCAAGAGTCCCCAGTCCCTAAAATTCTTAACTCAAAACTCATAACTCAAAACTCATAACTTCAGCCCAGCCCTTAGTTTTCTGGCACTTCAACAAGATAAACTGATCCCCAAACCTTAAATTGCTTATCAAAACTTCTGAGTCAGACGATCCCGAATCGATGTAGCATGATCCCAAGACAAATAAAAAAAACCTATACGTTATCATCTTGAGGGTCATGGTACTGTCAGTTAACGAGCGGACGTTTACACCAGAAGTTTTAGAGTCTCCCACACCAGTATTGGTTCATTTTTGGGCTCCTTGGTGCGGTTTGTGTCGCCTGATTAACCCCCAATTGACTCGTTTTCAGGCAGAATCGTTAGGCAAGTTTAAATTAGTGGATATCAACGCCGACCAAAATTTTAAACTAGCGAATAAATATCGACTAAAAACCTTACCTACTCTAATGTTGTTTCAAGCAGGTCAGATTCTCTATCGCTTCGAGCACTTTCGAGGTAGAGACGATCTCGATACAGCATTAGAAATGATTTTGCAAAGCTACACAGAATCTAGCAACTATCAGTTGTTAGAATCTCTCTCCTGTCATATTAATTCCTGAGTTCGCTTAAAGTACCTAGTACAGAGGCAAGGCAACTAAGGTGAAAAACTCCAAGGAAAGTCAAGGATAAATTTTCCCTTTACTTTCCTTAGAGTTTTTCCCTAGACCCTACTTAATGGCGTATTTCTCAAGAAATGTTTTTTGCTTAATAGAGTAGCAATGGTGTGAATTTTTCCTTAAGCCAACCCAGATTTACCTGTGTTGGTTATTTTATGGTGAGATGAACCTATCAACTGTGTGTCACAATTGTTCACAGTTTGATCAAAAAGTTAAATTATATAAAGTAGGCATCAGTGATGGAACTGATATATCAGTATGCTTGGCTAATACCAGTCCTACCATTGTTGGGGGCGATGATAGTCGGCATCGGGCTGATTTCGTTTAGCAAATTTACCAGCCAACTACGACAGCTGAACGCGGTGTTTATCGTCTCCCTGCTGGGAGCGGCAATGACCCTTTCCTTTGCGATACTTTGGAGTCAGTTTACTGGTCATGCACCCTACACTCAGACTCTAGAGTGGGCATCAGCGGGGAATTTTCATTTGTCGATGGGCTATACGATCGACCACCTAACAGCAGTAATGTTAGTAATCGTCACCACCGTAGCCTTCCTCGTCATGATCTACACCGACGGCTACATGGCACACGATCCGGGGTATGTTCGCTTCTATGCTTACCTCAGCTTGTTTAGCTCCTCAATGTTAGGTTTGGTAGTTAGCTCCAACCTCGTGCAAGTGTATATCTTCTGGGAACTCGTCGGGATGTGTTCCTACCTGCTGATTGGTTTCTGGTACGATCGCAAACCAGCAGCCGACGCTTGTCAAAAAGCATTCGTTACTAACCGAGTCGGTGACTTTGGCCTATTACTAGGTATGCTCGGTTTATATTGGGCAACTAGCAGCTTTGACTTCACCATCATGGGCGAACGTCTGCAAGCCGCCGTAGAATCTGGACAATTAGCTGCTGGACTAGCCGCACTATTCGCCGTTTTAGTCTTCATGGGCCCAGTGGCAAAATCCGCCCAAGTACCCCTGCACGTTTGGCTACCAGACGCGATGGAAGGCCCCACCCCCATTTCTGCGTTAATCCACGCCGCAACAATGGTGGCAGCTGGCGTATTCCTAATCGCCCGGATGTATCCCGTCTTTGAAGGCATCCCAGTAGTAATGAGCGTCATTGCCTGGACGGGGGCTGTAACCGCCTTCGTGGGCGCAACAACCGCAATTACTCAAAATGACATCAAAAAAGGCTTGGCTTATTCCACCATGTCTCAGCTAGGTTACATGGTGATGGCGATGGGAGTCGGTGCTTACAGCGCTGGACTATTTCACCTCATGACCCACGCTTATTTTAAAGCCATGCTGTTCCTCTGCTCTGGGTCAGTGATTCACGGCATGGAAGGAGTAGTCGGACACGACCCCGCTTATGCTCAAGATATGCGAATGATGGGCGGTTTGCGGAAGTATATGCCCATTACCGCAATCACCTTTTTGATTGGCACTTTGGCAATTTCCGGGATTCCTCCTTTCGCCGGATTTTGGTCAAAAGACGAGATTTTAGGTTCTACTTTCGCCGTCAGTCCAATTTTATGGATCGTTGGCTGGGTAACTGCGGGAATCACCGCTTTTTATATGTTCCGAATGTACTTCACTACCTTTGAAGGCAAGTTCCGGGGTAATGAAGCCAGCGTGAAGAACACCATCAAAGCGGAAGTTCTGCAAAGCCAAGGTTTAGTTTTTGGCCCAGGTGCGATGAATCCTCAAGAATTGACGATCGAGGAAGCTAGAGGTCATGATGACCATGAAGCCCATGAAGGTCACGGTCATAGTCATGAACCGCACGAATCACCAATTACCATGACTTTGCCATTAATGATCTTGGCAATTCCATCGGTGTTAATTGGTTTAGTAGGAACACCATTCCACAATTACTTTGAAGAATTCATCCATCCAGCGAGTGAAATAGTTGCCGAAGTACCAGCAGAAGCAGCACAGGAAGGTTTTACAGAGTTCCTGATTATGGCTGGTAGTTCTGTGGGCATTTCCTTGATTGGGATTACCTTGGCTTCGCTGATGTATTTGATGGGTAAAATTGATCCGAGTGCGATCGCAGCCAAAATTCCCTCACTCTACAAAATCTCCAAAAACAAATGGTACTTCGACGAAGTGTACGATGTCCTCTTCGTCCAAGGTAGCCGTCGCCTAGCCAGGGCAGTCATGGAAGTAGACTTAAAAGTAGTAGACGGTGTAGTTAACCTCACAGGTCTAGTCACCCTACTTTCCGGCGAAGGTCTAAAATACTTTGAAACAGGACGAGCACAGTTCTACGCCCTAATCGTATTCGCTGCTGTTTTAGTCGGCGTTATCGCCTTCAGCGTCACCTAGCAGTGGGGACTGGGGACTGGGGACTCTTGACTGGGGACTCTTGACTGGGAGACTCTTGGGACTCTTGGGAAGCTCATTAACTTAGAACTATTTCCCTAACTCAAAACTCAAAACTCAAAACTCAAAACTCAAAACTTTCCCCCAGTCCCCAACTCCCAAAACTCTGGAATTAAAACCAAAGAAATAAGCATATTTCGTAACTTAGTAATAAAAATGGTATGGGCGAGAGTAGATCTTGTCTTAAATTAATCAGACGAGATTACCCTTTAAGTTCTAGAAATTTAATAACCTGACTCGCAATGAATACCGCTAATTTTCCTTGGCTGACGACGATCGTACTGTTTCCGATCGCAGCATCCCTACTAATCCCCTTCATCCCCGACAAAGAAGGCAAAACAGTACGTTGGTACGCCCTGATTATCGGCTTACTCGATTTTGCCCTGATTTCTTACGCTTTCTACACCGGGTACGACTTAAGTAAACCCGGTTTACAACTGTTTGAAAGCTATGCTTGGGTTCCCCAACTCGATTTAAATTGGTCAGTAGGCGCAGATGGGCTCTCTATGCCCCTAATCTTACTCACTGGCTTCATGACTACGCTGGCAACTTTGGCAGCTTGGCCTGTAACCTGGAAACCAAAGCTGTTTTACTTTTTAATGCTGGCGATGTACGGTGGGCAAATCGCCGTGTTTGCCGTCCAAGATATGTTGCTATTCTTCTTGGTGTGGGAATTGGAATTGATTCCAGTTTACCTACTGTTGGCAATCTGGGGCGGGAAAAAACGTCTTTATGCCGCTACCAAGTTCATCCTCTACACGGCTGGTGGTTCCCTGTTTATCTTAATCGCAGCTTTGGCGATGGCGTTCTACGGCGATAACGTTTCTTTCGATATGCGTACCCTCGCCGCTAAAGACTTCGCTATCAACTTCCAATTATGGATGTATGCGGCTTTCTTCATTGCTTACGCCGTCAAACTGCCGATTATTCCTTTCCATACTTGGCTACCCGACGCACATGGCGAAGCTACCGCACCAGTACACATGCTACTCGCTGGTATTCTCCTGAAAATGGGCGGTTATGCCTTAATTAGGATGAATGCTCAAATGTTACCTGATGCCCATGCGGTATTTGCGCCTGTGTTGGTAGTTTTGGGCGTGGTAAATATTATCTACGCCGCTTTAACTTCCTTTGCCCAAAGAAACTTGAAACGGAAGATTGCTTACTCTTCCATTTCTCACATGGGATTTGTGACAATTGGGATTGCCTCGTTTACCGATTTAGGTTTGAGTGGGGCAATGTTACAAATGGTTTCTCATGGTTTGATTGGGGCGAGTTTGTTCTTCCTTGTCGGGGCAACTTACGATCGCACTCACACATTAATGCTAGATGAAATGGGTGGTGTTGGTCAGAAAATGCGGAAGATGTTTTCCATGTGGACTGCTTGTGCTTTGGCTTCTTTAGCATTGCCAGGAATGAGTGGTTTTGTGGCTGAATTAATGGTATTTGTGGGCTTTGCTACCAGCGATGCTTATAATCCGACTTTCAAGGTAATTGTTGTTTTCTTGGCAGCAGTGGGTGTGATTTTGACACCAATTTATCTGCTGTCAATGTTGCGCGAAATCTTCTATGGGCCGGAAAATAAAGAGTTAGTAGAACACGAGGCTTTAATTGATGCTGAGCCCAGAGAAGTGTTTATCATTTCTTGTTTGTTGGTGCCCATTATTGGGATTGGTTTCTATCCCAAAATGCTGACGCAAATCTATGATGCAAGTACGCAACAATTAACAGCACGTTTACGGGCAGCTGTGCCAAATTTAGTGGAAAATCCTCAACCTGCGAATCCTTTGCCAATGGCGCTTCAGAAATTCACTTCTGCACCCAAAATTGGTAAGTAAATGAAAACCTGATTTTTCAGTATATTCTGCCCCTTTGCAGGGGCTTTTTTGTTTGGTACAATTGCTAACAAATATTAAATAAATTTATGTCAAAAAGTAATATTTGACATTTAATAATGAATCATGTCCCCAAAACAGCAGCGCACTATTTTGATAATTGATGATACACAACACGATCGGGAAACCTATCGCAGATATCTACAAGCTGACCAAAATAATAGTTACATCATTTTAGAAGAAGAATTAGCAGAAGAAGCACTGGCACTATGTCAAAATAATGCAATAGATGGTATAATAGTAGATTTTTTACTGCCGGATTTAGATGGGTTAGAGTTTTTGACACAGTTGCAAACGCAGGTAGGCGACAAATGTCCACCTGTAATTATGATTACTGGGCAAGGTAATGAAGCTGTAGCAGCTAAAGCAATTAAAAGCGGGGCGGAAGATTATTTAATTAAACGGCAAATTACGCCGGATAGTTTAAGATTAGCAATGCACGCGGCGATCGAAAATACAGAATTACGCCGTCAACTACGCGCCAGTGAAGAGCGTTTTCAGACATCTGTCGAAAATATGCTAGATTGCTTCGGTATTTACTCAGCAATACGGAATGAGTCAGGGCAAATAGTAGATTTTCGGATTGATTATTTGAATGCAGCTGCCTTAGCAAGTAATCAAATGACTCCCAAGGATATTGGAAGATTTCTCTGCGAAGTATTCCCTAATAAGTATAAAAGTGAATTATTTGCCGAATATTGTCAAGTTGTGGAAACGGGAAAACCGTTAATTAAAGAATCTCAGATTTATTCAGATGTTTTTGGTAAACAATATTCAACAAGATTCTTCGATATTAGAATCAGTAAATTAGGTGATGGGATGGTTGTTTGTTGGCGCGATGTTACCGCCCGTCAAGAAGCAGAAATAGCTAAACAACGACAAATAGAACGGGAAAGAATAGTTAATCAAATTGCTCAACAAATTCGGCAATCCTTAGATTTAGAAGAAGTACTTAACACTACTGTAACGGAAGTGCGAAAATTTCTGCAAACCGATCGCGTCATCGTTTTCCGTTTACAAGCAGATGGTAGTGGTGTTGTAGTTACAGAATCTGTTGGTTCTGAATGGACTTCCATCCTTTATAGAAGTATATACGACCCCTGCTTTAAGGAAACCTATATTGAACTTTACCAACAGGGTTTAGTCACCAGTAAAAGCGATCTTTCCCAGAAAGGAATTAAGCCTTGTTATCTAAATTTACTGAGTCAATTTCAGGTACGGGCAAACTTAGTAGTACCAATTCTGCAAGATCATCAATTATGGGGATTATTAATTGCTCATCATTGTGCAACAACGCGAGAGTGGCAACTTTCAGAAATTGCTTTATTACAGCAATTAGCCACTCAAGTTGCTATTGCGATTAAGCAATCAGAACTTTATCAACAAATGTACAATGAATTAAGAGAACGTCAGCGGACAGAAGAAGCTTTGCGGCAAAGTGAGGCATTGTTTCGCGGTGTTTTTGAATCGAATATAATGGGGATTTTTTTCTGGGATAATACTGGAAAAATCTTGGATGTTAACGAAAAATTTTGCCGGATGACTGGCTACAGTCGAGAAGAATTAATAGCTGAAAAAATTTACTATCATAATATTACACCACTGGAATATCAAGAGTTAGAAGCTGAGAAATTAGAGTGTTTACAAAAAACGGGTTCCTGTGCGCCATTTGCTAAAGAATATATCTGTAAAAATGGGAAACGCTTACCAATTTTATTGGCTGTTGCCTATTTACCAGGATCTCGCGATCGCGGCGTGGCTTTTGTACTAGATATTAGCGAGCAAAAGCAGTTAGAAAAGGAACGAGAAAAGCTGTTATTAGAAGCACAAACATCCCGTGAGGAGGCGGAAATTGCTAATCTTACTAAGGATAAGTTTTTAGCGATCGTATCTCATGAATTACGTTCTCCACTGACCACAATTCTTGGTTGGGCTACCTTGCTCAGAACTCGTAATTTCGATAATAATACAATACAAAATGCACTGGAAGCAATTGAACGTAATGCGAAAATTCAAAATAAAATAATTGACGACTTGTTAGACCTTTCGCGCATTATCCGAGGGAATTTACATATCAGTATTAACCAAGTTAATATGGCTAATGTTATTGATGCAACTATTACTAATCTACAATTATCAGCAGAAGAGAAAAATATTAAATTAACCTCGAAAATAGGGGATAGAGATGTGCAAATTCTTGGTGATGTTCATCGATTGCAGCAAATTATGACGAATCTGTTGACTAATGCCATTAAATTTACTCCTAATGGTGGCAGAGTGGAAGTTGAACTTTCAGTTGTAACTAAGCAAGGAGAAAAAAACTCAACTAGCGCAGAAAATGGTTATGCAGAAATTCGAGTTACAGATACGGGTAAAGGAATTAGTGCAGATTTTTTACCTCATGTTTTCGAGTATTTCCGGCAAGAAAATAGCAGTAGCAAATCCTCTAAAGATGGGGTAGGTTTAGGATTAGCGATCGTCTATAATTTAGTTGAACTACATAACGGAACGGTAACAGCTGCCAGTCCCGGAGAAGGAAAAGGTGCGACTTTTACAGTTACACTGCCACTTTTCCAAAGTAACAATTTGATTACCAATAATCAGTAATTAAAAAATGAGTAACAATTCGACTATTATTTCTGAAACAATTGATTTAAGTAACTGCGATCGCGAACCAATCCACATTCCTGGTTCAATTCAACCTCATGGTTTTATGTTGATTTTACAAGAACCAGAACTAAAAATAATTCAAGTTAGTGCAAATACAACTCAATTTATTGGTAAACAGCCAGAACAATTATTAAACACTTATTTAGAAGAACTACTTATACCCAAACAACTAGAGGCAATAAAAAAATGCTTACAATCGGATTTTGAAAATGTTAATCCCTTGAAGTTAACACTTAAGAAAAAAAGTAAATTTGTCATTTTCGATGGAATTATTCACCGCTTTGACGGCGTTTTATTTTTGGAATTAGAGCCAGCTAAGACCCAAAAAAGTTCTGATTTTTTCGGATTTTATCATTTAGTTCGGGGAACAATCAGCAAACTGCAAAACACCTCAAAATTATCAGAGATGTGTAACGTTATTGTCAGTGAAGTGCAGAAAATTACGGAATTCGATCGAGTAATGGTCTATCAATTTGATGCCACAGGCGCAGGAACCGTAATTGCCGAAGCGAAACGAGAAGATTGCACACCTTTATTAGGTTTGCGCTATCCTCCATCAGACATTCCCAAGCAAGCAAAACAACTTTATACAAGCAATTGGTTGCGGTTAATTCCCGATGCTAACTATCAACCTGTTCCCCTAATTCCCCAACTAAATCCCCTGACTAATTCCCCCACAGATTTAAGTCTCGCCGTCCTTCGCAGCGTCTCACCAATTCATATTCAATACCTGCATAATATGGGCGTTGGTGCATCGATGTCCATTTCATTAATTAAAAACAAAAAACTGTGGGGTTTAATTGCTTGCCATCATGAATCTACTAAATATCTTAGCTATGAAATCCGCACCGCTTGCGAATTTTTAGGTCAGGTTGTCTCCTGGGAATTGCGAGGAAAAGAAGATAATGAAGACCTAGATTATAAAATTAAATTAAAATCGATTCTGAGTAAATTTATGGAATCGATTCCTCAAAATGAAGATCTTGTAGATGGATTAATCCAATCAGAACTAGATTTGTTAGCCTTAACTAGTGCTCAGGGAGTTGCTATTTGTGAGAATAATCAATGGAAATCGATCGGTCAAACTCCTGAAACTACAGATTTAGAAACCTTACTTCAATGGATTGAAAATAAAATAGAAGGGAACTTATTTCACACTGATGCTTTATCTAAAGAGTATCCAGAAGCCCAAAAATATCAGCAAATTGTTAGTGGAGTAATTGCCTTAGCAATCTCGAAGGTTAATCGTAATTATATCTTGTGGTTTCGTCCAGAAGTAATCCAAACTGTTAACTGGGGTGGTAATCCTAATAAACCCGTAGAAGTAAAAGAAGATAATGTTTTGCACCTGTCTCCGCGCAAATCTTTTGGCCTTTGGCAAGAAACAGTAAAAGGCAAATCTTTGGCGTGGAAACCTTGCGAAATTGAAGCAGTTTTAGAACTGCGTAGCGCCATTGTCGGAATTGTTTTGCGTCGCGCCGATGAACTAGCAAAAATCAACGTAGAGTTAGAACGTAGTAATAATGAATTAGATGCTTTTGCTTATATTGCTTCTCATGATTTAAAAGAACCATTACGGGGAATTCATAATTATGCTAGTTTCTTAATTGAAGATTATGCAGAGGTTTTGCATGAAGAAGGAGTTTCTAAATTAGAAACTTTAGTCCGTCTGACGCAGCGAATGGAGGATTTGATCGATTCTTTGCTACATTTCTCGCGACTGGGACGGGTAGAATTAGCTTGGCAAGGAACGGATTTGAATGATTTAGTTAAAAATGTAATTGATGTATTGAAGTTAAGTTTGCCAATGTCTAATGTGGAAATTCGTATACCTCGACCTTTACCAAGAGTAAGATGCGATCGCATCCAAATTAACGAAGTTTTTAGTAACTTAATTAGTAATGCTATTAAATATAACGATCGCACCGAAAAATGGATAGAAATCGGATTTTTAGATTTGGAAAATCAATCTCGTAAAGATACTGAAGAATTGGGGGAAGTAGCGATCGTTTTATACCTGCGTGATAACGGTATAGGGATTCGTGAATATCATCTCGAAAATATCTTTCGCATTTTTAAACGTCTACATGGACCAAAAAAGTACGGTGGTGGGACAGGCGCAGGTTTAACAATTGCCAAGAAAATAGTTGAGCGACATGGGGGTAAAATTTGGGTAGAGTCTATCTTTGGCGAAGGAAGTACCTTTTACTTTACCTTGCCAAGATAAACTAACCACTAGCTAAAAATTAACATCGATCTCATCTCATGAATACCTCTACGAATCAATCTTTTTTAGTTGTTGAAGATAGTGATGAGGATTTTTTTGCTTTTGAACGTATATTAAAGAAATTGTCAGTTACGCAAGCGATTTACCGTTGCTCAGATGGCGATGAAGCGTTAGACTTTCTCTATCACAGAGGACAATATACTGATCCAGAAAAAGCACCCCGCCCATCGATTATTTTACTAGACTTGAATTTACCAGGAATTGATGGACGAGATGTCTTAGCTCAAATTAAACAAGATCGTCACCTGAATATGATTCCTGTGGTAGTATTTACGACATCTTCTAACCCCAAAGATGTGGAAATTTGCTATCAACAAGGAGTTAACAGCTACATTATTAAACCGATTAATGTTAATAAATTAATGCGTAGCATTCAACTTTTGATTGAGTATTGGTTTGAAGCCAATACTTTACCAGAATTTGTTAATAAATGAGGTAAGGGAGAAGATTATGGAAGAATTACTAGAACTAAAACAACTCCTGCTAAAAGGCGACATCAAAGGATCGTTAGCCATAGTAGAAGAACTTGAGGAAATGAGCAAAAAAGATATTATTAGTAAAATTCGTAGCTATGCAATTATTTTGCTTTTGCATCTAATTAAACAGCAAGCGGAAAACCGGACAACTCGTTCTTGGGAAGTGTCTATCCGTAACTCAGTCAGGGAAATTAAAAGAGAAAATAAACATCGTAAAGCTGGAGGTTATTACCTGACACCAGAAGAATTAAATGAAATACTGGAAGAAGCTTTTTTAAATGCCATTGATGAAGCTTCCTTAGAACTAGCAGAAGGACTTTATGAAACTGAAGAATTAGAAAAATTAGTTGATAAAGCAGAAATTATCGATCGCGCCCTAACCCTAATCTTACCATCAGAAACCACAAGCCTCAGATCCCCGACTTCTTGAAGAAGTCGGGGATCTGTAGATCTGTAAAGCCTGCAAAAATTAAGGATTCAAAAAACCTTGATGTTCGCCACGTTTAGCGCGTAATTCCTCCAAAGTACCTTGTAACTTTAATCGTCCTTGATCCAAATAAATCACCCAATCAGCACGATTAATAACTCTGGGACGGTGACTAATTAAAATTGTAGTTTTTCCCCGCCGATGACTTAGTAAATTTTCCAAAACTTGCGCTTCACTCACCGGATCTAAACCCGCCGTTGACTCATCTAAAATTAAAATAGATGGATCGTTTACTATCGCTCTCGCAATAGCTAACCTTTGTCTTTGTCCCCCGGAAATATTCGCACCAAATTCACCTAAAACACTTTGATATTTGTCAGGTAACTGGCTAATAAATTCATCAGCGCCAGCAATACGACAAGCTTTGACAATTTGCTCAAAAGTCACTTGCGGTGAACCTAAACGGAAATTTTCAATAATTGAACGACTCCAAAAATGGGCATCTTGAGGAACTAAAACAACCTGTTGACGGAAAGATTCTAAAGCTAAATCTTGCAGATTATAAATGTCAATGCGAATATTACCAGATTGCGGAGGATATAACCCAGCAATCATTTTCGCTAAAGTACTTTTACCACAGCCAGACTTACCAATAATTGCAACTACATTACCTCCAGGAATTGTGAGAGTAAAGTTTTTTAGTAATTCTACTTTTCCCGGATAATGGAAGTTTACATCACTGCAAGTGATCGCAGAATTTCCTGGTATAATTGCTTCAGGTTTTTTCGGATCTCCTTCAGCTTCCGGGGTAGCATCAATGACTTCTGTTAAACGTTGGCTAGCTGCTTGGACACGAGCAAATTCATCAACAAATCCGATAGTAGTAGTAATTAAACCTGTAAAGCTCTGATTTAAACTATTGAATGCTAGTAATTGTCCAATAGTTAACTCTTTGTTGATTACTAGCAAACTACCTAACCAAAGTAAAGCTACGGCACCACTATCAGAAACAAACTCGGAAAAGACATTATTAATAATACCAATTTGAGTGGTACGGAGAGAGAGATTTGCTAACCGACCAAATCGGCTCTGAATTTCTTCCCAAAATTGAGCAAAAGCGTTAGTAGTTTTCAGAGTTTGTGCGCCTTTAAAAGTTTCCACTAAAACACCTTGGTTATCTGCTTCTTGAACTAAAAGATTGCGACTTTTTTGTTGCAAACTAGGCAGAAAAACAATAGTGGAAACCGTCATTAAGGCGGCAATAATCAGAGCAGCTATGGTTAATTTCCAACTATAAACCAGCATAAAAATAAAAGAAATGCTGGCGACAAATAGCTGACTTGGATAACTAACAACAATTTGAGAAACTAACTGGTTAATTTCTTGAATATCTTGCAACCGACTAACAATTTCACCACTGCGACGAGCTTCGTAATAAGCTAGAGGTAAACGAAGGATTTGTCTGCCAAATTCTAAGACTAAGCCTAATTCTAATCTTTGGGCAAAGTGAGCGATAAAATTAGATTGCAGTAAACTTAAACCGCTACTAAAAAGGTTCATGACTATGACTGCGATCGCCACACCAGTAAGTAACTGCATATCTCCCCGAATTAACACATCATCAGTGAGAACTTGCAGCAAAAAAGGCGAAGCCAAAGACAGAAAACCGAGAACAATATTTAGCAGTAATGCTTGCAATAATAAAGTGCGATAAGGCCAAACCCGTTCAAAAAAGCGACTAAAACCACCAATTTTATCTTCCGGTTGATTGTAGAAGCGGACAGGATCGGGTTCTAACAAAAGCATTACCCAATCTTCCCAGTTTTCGGTTAATTCCTCTTTAGTAATATAGCGAATTCCTACAGCCGGATCGGCAATTACATATTTCTTTTTTCGCTGCCCATACAAAACAACCCAGTGAGTTCCCATCCAGTGGATAATAGCTGGTAATGGTGCATCATTCATCTGGTCGAGAATTTCCGGGGAACTTTTCACAGTTCGGGCATTAAAACCTAAAGCTTCAGCACCCCTCCTTAAACCTAGCAAAGTAGTTCCTAATTTACCTGTACCAACTGCTTCTCGAATGCGGTTAAGAGTTAACAAACGCCCGTAAGACTTAGCAACAGAAGCTAGACAAGCTGCACCGCAATCTTCTTCACTATGTTGTAAAACAACTGAGTATTTCATCGGATAATCTGTATTAGTGTGAGATGCTCTCATTAGCTATTCATCGCTATCCAACACAAATCAGAAAAAAACACCCATCATATAGATAGGTGTTCTTGTGAGTTTTTAGTCCCGTTCCGAGTTACATCTGTATAGAAATTTGAGCAATTTTAAGATGTCTGCAAACTATCTAATTGCTCAGATTTCTAACTCACACATCCAGCCTTACCAGCAACCGTAGCCACCACCGTAACCGTAGCTAGCGCGGTAGTAGGTGTAGGTGCGAGGACGGTAGTAGTAGGTGCGATAATAGACGCGGTAGGGGCGGTAGTAACTACGGTAGCCGCCGTAGTAGGAAGTACGACGGTAGCGACGGTAGCCGTAGCCACCGTAGTAGCAACCACCGTTAACGCTAGCAGCTTCTTCAGAATTTAACTCAGTAAAAAGTTCTGGTTTTTCAATTTGTTGGTTATCCATGAGTAACTCCATATAAGATGACAAGGGCGAAAAGTCGCTTAGTAGTTTTGCTGATTTGTTGCTCTACCTTGCGAATTCAGTTACAGATTCCCTGCGTTACCCACTCCCATCCGGAAGGTTCATGCGGGTAGTTAAAAAAAAATTTTTCAGCTAAACTAACTGAGTGCCATCATGAGTAATAGATTTGATTCCAACCTACTCAATCCTTTAGAAAGCGATGAATTTCTACCTCCAATTAGTCGGTGGGCGAAGTTAACAGGGTTGTGTTTAGCCGCTACATTTGGTGTAGCACTAGGGTTATCTGCGGTGATTAAATACAACACAACTGTAGATGCAATGGGAATGGTTCGTCCGGCTAGTGAACTGCAACTTGTGGAGTCAGCAACACAGGGAAAGGTGAAAAGTATTGAGGTTAAAGAAAATCAGGATATTAAAGCGGGAGATCCGATCGCCAAGGTAGATGATGTTCCCTTAAAAAACCAAAGAAACAACCTGAAAAAGCAAGTAGATCAACTAAGTGCTCAACTTGCCCAACTTGGTTCGCAAATAAATCAGTATAGAGCCAAAAATCCTAATTCAAGTAACATTTGGTACTTGTTTCGTCGCTACAAAAGCTTGGAAGAACAACTCAATACTACCCAAAGCCAATATTACCAAGTTTCCCAAATTCTAGATAATGCTGTGGTACGTACTCCCATCTCAGGCAAAGTTCTTAAATTGGAGTTACAAAGTATAGGTCAACAGATAAAAACTGGTCAACAAGTGGCGCAAATTCTTCCCGCTAATACTGCTATGTTAGTAAGAGCAAGAGTGGCGGTACAAGATATTGCTCGCGTACAAATCGGTCAAACTGTACAATTAAGAATTTCAGCTTATCCTTACCCGGATTATGGAATTTTGCGCGGAAAAATTACTTCAATTAGTGCTGATGCAATTACACCACAAAATACTAGTGCAGATCCAGCTTCTCCTTACTACGAAGTGACGATTGAACCGGAAAAAAGTTTTTTGGTGAAAAGCGATCGCTATTATCCCCTGCAACCCGGAATGGAAGTTACTGCTAACATTATTTCTCAAGAAGAAACTTTTCTCAATTTTATTCTCAGACAAGCTAGATTGACTACCAATTTGTAGTAGGGACACGGCATCATTAATATTTTCCAGTTGTCCCAAATATCTCTGATGCCGTGTCCCTACAATTAATACGGCATCATTAATATTTTCCAGTTGTCCCAAATATCTCTGATGCCGTGTCCCTACAATTAATACGGCATCAT